>JAFGJA010000218.1 GCA_016929355.1 Anaerolineae bacterium
CATCGCCCACCATTCGTAGGGCAGGCGTTGCACGGGCGGCGTGCGGTGGATTGGCGTGCGCCTACAATGAAAATAGGCGGGTTAGATGAGGCGATTTCCGTCTGTGTCGTAATTGGCCTATAATGAGACACAATGAGGTATTTTTTTGGAGGAAAAGAGAGAGTATGAGTACTCATAACATCAGGTGGTTGGGCGTCGGGATCACGGCTGTGATCATGGCCCTGACGCTCGCTGGCATAGCGGGCGGCGTTGTGTGGGGGCAAGATGATGCCCTGCCGCCGCAAGTCTTTGATACGATGCCGTTTGCCGGGGAAGAATTGGCGCTTGATGGCCCGGTGACATTCTACTTTGAGCAGGCGATGGATGCGGCCTCGGTGGAGGCGGCGTTCAGTGTCACGCCGGAAATCGCGGGCGATCTCGCATGGTCCGGTGATGATACGTTGGTGTTCACGCCGTCCGGCGAGTATGATCGCGCGGTTGAATATACGTTTACCATCGCGGAGTCGGCAGAATCGGCAGCCGGAGCAGCCTTAGAAGCGCCGTTTGAACTTAAGCTGCGCACGATTGGCTATCTCGAAGTCTCCGAAGCGCTGCCGAATCCTGATGCGGAATTCGTGGACAGCGACAGCGTGATCACGGTTATTTTCAACCGCCCGGTCGTGCCGCTCGTGTCCGTCGAGGATATGGGCGATCTGCCGCACCCGCTCAGTTTTGCGCCGGATATTCCCGGTGCGGGCGAATGGTTGAATACGTCGATCTACCTGTTCACGCCGAGCGAAGAACTGCGCGGCGGCACAACCTACACGATCACCGTTAACGCTGGTCTCGAAGATGTGACCGGCGGGCTGCTGGCCGAGGATTATGTCTGGTCATTCAGTACGCTCAAGCCGGACGTGCTCGAAATCTATCCGAACAATGACCACGTTGTATTGGAAGACGTGGTTAGAGTCGAGTTTTCGCAGGCGATGGACCCCGAAGCGGTGGCAAATGGCGGTTTTGTGCTGCAACAAACGCACGAGCGCGATATGCAGTTCCCTGACGATCCGCGCCCGCTCGAAACTCCGCGCCCGGTCACGGGATCGTTTGAGTGGGGCGAGAATTTCCGCGAATTGACCTTCACGCCGGATGAGGATTTCGAACTGGAAGGGCGTTACGAGATTTATATCGACGCGGACAAAGCCTTGAGCGCGACGGGTTCTACGCTGCGCGAAGACGCAAACGCGGTGTTTAATACCGTGCCCTATCCGCGCATCGTCAGCACGTCACCGAGCGATGGCGCGTATGAGGCATCACCGTATGGCGGCTTCTCGATTCGCTTCAATACGCCGATGGACCTCGACTCGCTGAAGGATAAGATTTTTATTGATCCCGAACCCTGGCGCGAGTTTGATACGTACTTCTACGATTGGAGTTACCAGTACAATCTGGCGTTTGATACCGAGCCGACGACGGATTACACGATCACGATTCTGCCCGGTATGATGGATCGCTACGGCAACACGATTGACGAGGGCATGACGGTCACATATACCACTGCCGCCTATCCGCCCGAACTCACGATCCAGGCGACGGGCGATATTGGCATGTACAGCAGCGAAAATGCAACGACGCGCGTGTTTGTCACGCATCGCAACATCTCGCGGATCGACTTGAGCCTGTACGATGTCGCGCTGCGCGATCTGGCGCGTTTCACCGGGCCGGATAGCTGGGATGAATGGCAGCAGTACAACCCGAATATGAATACGCTGCTGCGACAATGGACGATTGATGTCAGCAGCCAGCAGGATGTGCGGCGCTATGAACTGCTCTATATCTCGGACAAGGGCGCAAGCGGCATCACGAATATCCAGTGTTTGGGCGCGCCCGCAACGCAGGTGAAAATGGGCGATGTGGTGATCGTCACCGACGATGATCCGAGTCCGCTCAACATCCGGCAGGAACCGAATCTCACGGCGCAAACGCTCACGCAAGTGCTGCCCGGCGAAACGATGCAGATCGTCGGCGGGCCGTTCTGCGAAGGGGGCTATCTGTGGTGGCAGATGCGGTTGGATAATGGCAGTGTGGGGTGGGCGGCTGAAGGGACGCTGGCGAATTACTTCTATGCCCCGCTCACCACGCCGCCACAGGACGCAAACGCCCCCGCGACGGAGACGGGTACAGGTGAAAATTTGCCGGAAGCGCTCGATCCGGGCATCTATTGGCTGCGCGTGGATTCGCCCGAAACCCAGGAATGGGACAGCCGCCCGCGCGATCATGTAATGCTCGTGCAGTCGGCCAACATCACGCTCAAGTTCAGTCAGGATACGGCGCTGGCGTGGGTCACAGACCTGCAAAGCGGCGATCCGATCCCCGACCTGCCCGTGATCTTCTACAACAGCAATTTCAATCCGGTAGCGCGCGGGACAACGGACGCGGACGGACTCGCGGTGGCGCAAATCCCGCATCTGGCCGATCTCTACTCCGATATGTACGCAGTGGTGGATGAGGCTGATCAATTTGGGTTTGCGGTCAGCCGGTGGTCAGACGGGATGGACCCCTGGCAGTTTGACATCTACAGCGATTACAACCCCGAAGATCGCACCGCGTATATCTACACGGATCGCCCGATCTACCGCCCCGGCCAGCCGGTGTACTTCAAGGGAACACTGCGGGATCGGGATGATATGACCTACAGCGTGCCGGGGATGCAGACGGTCCCGGTCAAGGCGTATGATGATCGCGGTGAGTTGATCTATGACAAAGTGCTGGACGTGACGCCGCACGGTTCGTTTAGCGGCCAGATCGATCTGGATACGGAAGCGCCGCTTGGCTACTACCGGATCACGGTGGAAGTGGGCAGCAACCAGCGCGACTCCTTCGGCGCGAGTTTCAGTGTCGCCGAATATCGCGCGCCGGAATTCCAGGTGGATGTGTTGGCAGCGACGGATCAGGTGGCGCAGGGCGATACGATCCAGGTCGCGGTGGAATCTCGCTATTTCTTCGGCGGCGCGGTGAGTAACGCGGACGTGCGTTACAGCGTGGTCGCCAGCGACTACAATTTCAACTATACCGGCGACGAACCCGGCTGGTGGTCGTTCACGGATGAAAACTGGGACTTTTACGCGCCGGATTACTACGGTTCCTACGGCCAGTCGATTCTGGATGGCGAAGGGACCACCGACGCACAGGGTAATTTCCTGATTGAAATCCCCGCCGATCTGGGCGAAAAATCACAGAGTCAGACTTACCAGATCGAAGTCAGCGTCACCGACGAGAGCGATCAGTTGGTCGCGGGCCGGACCTCGGTCATCGTGCATCAGGGACAGGTTTATGTCGGTTTGCAGCCGGAAGAATATGTGGGCCGCGCCGAACGCGAAAACAACGTCAACCTGCTTGCGGTGGATTGGTCCAGCGATCCGGTTGCCGGGCAAGAGATCGCATACGAGATCGTGGAACGGCGCTGGTTCAGCGTGCAGGAAGAAGACGACTTCGGGCGCACGCTCTGGACCTGGGATGTTGAGGAAAATCCCGTTGAGGGCGGTTCCGGCACGGTCACGACTGACGCGGACGGTAAAGCGACGATCAGCTTTACGCCGCCGTTTGGCGGAACCTATAAGGTCTACGCGACAACCACCGACGCGGACGGGAACGAAATCCGTTCGAGCGCGTTCATGTGGGTCAGTGGCAGCGAATTTATCAACTGGCGGCAGGAAAACAGCAACCGGATTCAGTTGATCACCGATGCTGATGAATACGCGGTGGGCGATACCGCCGAAATCCTCATTCCGAGTCCCTGGCAGGGCGCGGCGTGGGCGCTGCTGACGGTTGAGCGCGGCGACATCCTGACCACTGACGTGATCAAGCTGGAAACGAACAGCACGGTTTATGAACTGCCGATCACGGGCGACTACGCGCCGAATATTTTCGTGAGCGTGGTGTTGGTGAAAGGCGTGGATGAAAATAACCCGGTGGCGCAGTTTAGAATGGGCGTGGCGGATTTGGCCGTTGATACGAGCCAACTCGTCATGGACCTGGAAATTACGCCGAATATCGATGTGGACGCGGGCGAATTCGCCGGTCCTGGTGACACGGTAGAGTACACGATCAAAGTCACCGACTACAAAGGCGATCCGGTCCCGAACGCGGAAATTGGCGTCGGCGTGACCGATCTCTCGGTGCTGAGTATCGCGCCCTCCAATACGCCGGACCTGCTGCCCTTCTTCTATTCAGAGCGCGGGATCACGGTCAAAACGGCGATGCCGCTCACGATCAGCGTCGATCAAGCCACGCAGGTGATCATCGACACGATCAAAGGTGGCGGTGGCGGTTTTGGCGAAGGTGGTATCTTCGAAGTGCGGCAGGAATTTGTTGATACGCCGCTCTGGGAACCCTTCGCGGTGACAGATGAAAACGGCGAAGCGGTGGTTTCCGTGACGCTGCCGGACAACCTGACTACGTGGCGGCTCGATGCGCGCGCGATCACGATGGGCGCAACCGCCGAATCCGACGATCCGATGCTGGTCGGGCAGGGGCAGTTTGACCTGCTGAGTACCAAACCGGTCTTGATCCGGCCCGGTACGCCGCGTTTCTTCATCGTGAATGATAAGGTCACGCTGGCGGCGATTGTCAACAACAACACCAGCGAAGACTTGAGCGCCGAAGTCCTGATGCAAGGGACCGGCTTCAAATTCGCGGAAGGGTATGATATCGCGCAAAACGTGATCATCCCGGCGAAGGGCCGCGCCCGCGTCAATTGGGAAGTGGAAATTCTCGATGTGCAAGCAGTCGATTTGAACTTCGCGGTGAACGCCGAAGATGGCCGCTACACTGACGCGACCAAACCGACGGTATCGCAAGGCGCGCCGCTCCCGGTGTACAAGTACGAAGTGCCGGAAACGGTGGGCACGGCGGGCACGATCTACGGGCCGGAAGCGGGCAGCCGCACGGAATCGATTGTGCTGCCGCGCCGCTTCGATGTCTCGCAGGGCAATCTGACGGTGCGGGTGGATCGTTCGCTCGCCGCCGCCACCGTTGATGGCATGGACTGGCTCGAAAATTACCCGCACTACTGCATCGAACAGATTATCAGCCGCTTCTTGCCGAACGCGGTCACGCTCAATGCCATGCGCGAACTCGGCGTGGAAGACCCCGAACTGGCGGCGAATCTGGAAGTGCAGGTTGGTTACGCGCTGCAACGCCTCTACGCGCAGCAAAAAGCCGATGGTGGTTGGGGCTGGTTCGCGCCAGACGACTCGAATCCCATCGTCACGGCTTACGCGCTGATCGGACTCGCCGAGACGCAAAACGCCGGGTTTGACATTGACGAGCGCGTGATCAGCAAAGCGGCGAGTTTCGTGGAAAGCGAACTGCGCACGGTCCGCGCGCAGGACTCGAAGTGGGTGATCAACCGGCAGGCGTTTTTGCTCTACGCGCTGGCCCGGTCAGATCGCGGTAATTTCCAGCGCACGGTGCGCCTGTTCAATGAGAAGGAAAACATGAGCCTCTACGCACAGGCGTATCTGGCGATGACCTTCCATATACTGGCTCCCGACGATACGCGCGCGATGGAATTAGTCACCGATCTGAACAATGCGTTGATCGTCAGCGCGACGGGCGCGCATTGGGAAGAAGACTACTACGACTACTGGAACTGGAATACGGATACCCGCACAACGGCGCTCGGTTTGCTGGCAATGGCGCAGATCGATCCCGACAACCAACTGATCCCCAACGTGGTGCGCTGGCTGATGGTCGCGCGCGACGCGGATCACTGGGAAACGACGCAGGAAACCGCCTGGGCCGTGATGGGCCTCGCCGAGTGGATGGTCGTCACCGGGGAACTGTATCCCGACTATACGTTTAACGTGTCGCTGAATAACCAGCGCCTCGCGCTCGAAGACAACACCGCCACGCCGGATAATGTCAAGGAAACCGAAACGCTGGTGATCCAGGTGGCCGAACTGCTGGCGGACGAAGCGAATCGCCTGACGATCAGCCGCACGGAAGGTGATGGCAACCTGTACTACACTGCGCATTTGACCGCGTGGCTGCCCGTACCGGAAGTTGAAGCGCTGAATCGCGGGATGATCATCAGTCGCAAGTACAGCCTGCTCAACGATCCCGATCACGCGGCGATTGAGTCGGCGGAAGTGGGCGAGGCGGTGCAAGTCTCGATCACGATCATCGCGCCGAACAATTTGCACTACGTCGTGATCGAAGACCCGATCCCGGCGGGCGCGGACGCGGTGAATCCGAACTTGACGACCTCGCAGCAGGTCGGCACGCGGCCCAACTTGAGCCGGGATAATCCGTACCGGCAGGGTTGGGGCTGGTGGTGGTTCTCGAATATCGAGATGCGCGACGAAAAAGTCGTGATGTACGCGACCTATCTGCCGCGCGGCACATACCAGTTCAACTACGTGATCTATCCCGGTCTGGCGGGTGAATACAACGTCATCCCGACTACCGGGCAGGAATTCTACTTCCCCGAAGTCTACGGGCGTTCGGATGGGATGTTGTTCACCGTCACGGGTGGCACGGCGTCCGATGCGATGGTCCCGGCGGAAGAACCGGTTGAGGATGATACTGAGGCAGATGCGGCGGAATCTGATGCTGGTGCAGTGGGCCTCACTGAATCGTTTACCGGAGCCGGAATGACGATCAGCTATCCCGCAGGCTGGATCGCGCGGGAAAATGAGGGCGGGATCGAACTCGCCAACAGCGAAGACACCTTCGCGGCAGTTGATGATCCAGAATCCGAAGGGCCGACAGAGGGGCAAGCGGCGCTGTTCATCCAACCGATTCTTGCGGAGGAAGTGGGCGGTATGCCCCTTGCTGACCTTGTCCCGGCTTATGTGCAGGGCATGGCGTCAGAAGCCGAGGGTGCGGAAGTTGGTGAACTGACCGAAATTCAGGTCGGGGCGTATACCGCGTGGCTGATGTCGATCAGCGTGGCCGACTCGATGTTGGATGGGGCCGTTGTCGGCTTCGCGCTGAGTGACGATCTCTACGCGGTGGCGGTCTTGGTCGCGCATACCGGCGAACTGGCCGACTCGCAGGCGCTTATGCTGGACATGATCGGGAGTGTGACGGTGGCGGAGTAATACCCCGCCCTTTAACCCCCTCCTTTGATTCCTCCCCCATGCATAGGGGAGGTTAGGTGGGGGCGGGTTCGCGGAATCGAATCGATGTAAGTGAGCGATGCGGCTCCCTGATGTGAATCAGTGGGGCCGCTTTGGTCTGAGACAATACGAGGGCAATTAGTTATCCCCCGGCCCTCTCTCCATTCGCAATGGAGAGGGGGAGTCAGGCACGCGGGCAAGTCCCCCTCTCCGGCTTGGCGGGAGAGGGGGATTTAGGGGGTGAGGCCGAACAATAAGAGTGCAGAGTTGCTTAACTTGACAGGCATGGGGCAATTTGTGAAGTGCCCCTATTCCGCCGCGACGACCAGCGAATCAAGGATCGCCTCGTACATTTTGGTGTGGAAATACCAGCCAAATTTACCGTTGGTGGTCGCCTTGACCACGATCACGCGCTCGGCGGGATCGTTCATCAGCGTAAATGCGCCGATGGCGGTGGTCGTGAACGGATCGGCGTTGTCATCGTTCACGACGCTGATCACACCCGTTAAGCTTTCCGTGATCCAGTCGGCGTTTTCCGCCTCACCGGGTAGATCGTCCAGTTCGGCTAAGGCGTCCTCAATGGAGTCTGCGAAGTAGATTTCAAACGTGCCCTTAAATTCGAACTTATTCTGATCGGAGGGTGAAATTGTGATCAAAACGCCCTCAGCGCTGGTGGTCGCGCCAAAATAGCGCGTCGGATAGTTGACCGTCACGCCGCCGGACGAGGCTTCGCCATCCATGCCGACCAGCGCGGGATCGAACGGGATCGGACATTCGTCACTTTCAAGATCGTTACAGCCGGGGAATGCTGATCCCAGGTCATTGCCACCCGCGCCGGGGGCGGGCACGTTCAGGCCGGTATCCAGCCCCAGCCCCCCTGAATCACCTATCGTCTCGTCTTCCAGGATAATTTCTGTGTCGCTGCCCGTCTCATCACCCCCCGCTTCAGTGGTCGGGGTGGGATCGCTGCTGCCGGTGGTGGTAGTGTCACTGTCGCCGGAGTTGTCATCATCGCCGCAAGCCGCTAACACCAGCGCCAGCGCAAGAATCAATACCAACCATAACAATGTTTTTCGACGCATTTGCATGTTCCTTCTTTTCACACAACGAGGCGTATGCACGCAGCTACGCCTCTCACGAACGGGATTCGGTTTCTTGATGGTATCCTAAATTTTACCACCGAGTCGGGTGGGTTTACACCTCATTGTTTCGTCGGCGGATCGTACAGCGCCATCAACGTAGGCAGCAGTTGCCGCCCGGTGGCAGTGAGCAGGCGTTCGCGGCTGTGATGCCCACTGTGAATCGGGATGAAGTCGATCCCCAACGTCTGCGCGACTTCGAAATCATGCACCGTATCCCCAATCATCACAATTGTGCTGCGATCCAGGTGTTGTTGATCCAGCCACGCGCGCCCCACATCGCTTTTGCCGTGCGCGTGATGGTCGTTCAGACCGGTCACCGCTTTGAAGAACGTTTGCAGCTTGAAATTTGTCACCATGTCGTTGAGCGTATCGTGTTTCATCGCGGACAGCACGTACTGATTCAGCCCTTTACGCCAGCCATGCGCCAAAACCTCGCGCGTACAATCGCGCAGTTTACATTCCGGCAGGCGCTTCATATAGCGCCCGATGAATTCATCGCTGACTTTTTCGAACGGTTCCACCTGGAAATCAAAGCCGAGACGCTGGTAATAGTCGCGCACCGGAAAATCAAAAACCTGCTCGTATTCCTCCGGCGTCATGCGTTTCAGCCCGCGCCGGACCAGCATCGCGTTCATGATCTCGATGCACAGCCACGCATCATCGAGCAGCGTCCCGTTCCAGTCCCAGATGATGTGCTGATAGGGGAAGATGTAGTTTGCCATAAGTCTACGCTGATTCCACTCGTAAATTTTCGAATGTAGCGGTGAAACCATCACCCGTTGGCGCGCAGCACATGACCCCGATCAGCAACGTTTCCGCCGGGGTGAGATACGTTTGTCGCAGCATGGTATAGGCTGTGCCATCAGTGGAATACGCCACTTCAACCGATGCCCCATGCCGTTTGAGCCGCAGCCAGAGCGCGGGCGGGGCTTCTGGTAAGGGGACGATAGACCAATCCGAAAATTCGCGCGTGACAACTACACTCGCGTGCTGCACGCCGTTAAACAGTTCAATGCCACACTTGAGCCATGTTGTTTCGTCCAGACGCAGCATGAGGCCCGCCTGATCGTAAAGCGCGCTGTACGCGGCGTTGAATTTTACCTCAGCCGTGAAATCACCCTGTACCGGTTGGTAGTAAAAATGGCCCGAATCGCGCACCCCGCCATCATGGGTGATGCGCCAGAAATCCGTTTGCCCTTCCGCCGTGACGGTGATCGTGTCAGCGTGATGAGTCCATTGGGTTGGTTCATTTAGCCACTGCATAGTATGTTACTGCCTCCAGATGATGTTAGGTTTTGACTCCCCAAAGTACCACAGTATCCGCCCGAACCCCTGTTACAACGGATTACTGATCGCGCATTGTTGCCAAAGCCTGCACCAGATCACGAAAATGCTGGCCGCGCGCCGCGAAATCCTGATAGGCGTCATACGATGTGCCGCCCGGACTCAGCAGCACGACATCGCCCGGCTGCGCGATGGCCTTCGCCGCGTGGACCGCTTCCGCCAAACCGGACACGGTGATCGTGCGCACCCTCTCCGCTTCGTCGGGTTGCTCGGCTTGCGCGCGCTGCATCTGGGCGGCAATCTGCGGCCCGTATTCGCCAAAGGCGATCACCGCGCGGCAGGTCTGCATGGCTAACGCGATCATTGCTTTCCAGGGTAAATCTTTATCGCGTCCCCCGGCTAGCAGGACAATGGGTTCATTATAACTCGATAACGCCGCGCTGACCCGTTCCGGCGCGGTAGCAATACTGTCATTGATCCAGGTCACGCCGTTGATCGTGGCGACAGGTTCCATCCGGTGTGCCTCGCCCGTAAACGACGCAATCGCCGCGCGCATGGATTCCGGTGGCACACCGCCCGCGCCCGCCATCGCACATGCGGCCAGGACATTCAGCACATTATGATCGCCGCGCAATTGAATTGAGTCACGCGGGCAGACGATCACGGGATCGCCAGCCGAGGCGCTCGCGCCGATCACGGTCAAATGCGCCCCGTCCAGATATGCACCGGAAGTGACTCGTTCGCGCATGGAAAAATACGCGACTCGTCCCGGCGCTTCGGTACTCATGTCGTGCGCGTTGGGATCGTCCCAACCAAACACGGCGATCTGATCCGGCGTTTGGTGCGCGTAAATGTGGGCTTTGGCGGCGCGGTAAGCGGCCATCGTGCCGTGCCGGTCCAGATGATTCGGTGTCAGATTCAGCACGGTGGCGATGGGCGGACTCGTCGTGATCAGGTCAAGCTGAAAACTGCTGAGTTCCATCACAACGCGATCTTCCGGCGCGATCTGCGGCAGCACATCCAGCAGCACATCCCCGATATTGCCGCCGACGAACGTCTTGCGCCCGGTAGCGGCTTGCTTTTGCCCTTCTCCGGTTTCACCTTGATTTTCTCTGCGTTCTCCGCGTCTCTGTGGTGAATAAGGGTTTTGATTTTCAGAGGAGGAATCGGTCCAGTGGCGGCACATCGCGCCGACAAGGGCGGTAGTGGTCGTTTTGCCCGCGCTGCCGGTGATGCCGATCACAGGGGCGGGGCAGCGTTCGAGGAACAATTGCGCATCGTTCGCCACGCGGATACCGCGCGCCAATGCCGCCTGGATGATCGGGATCGTCAAGGGGACGCCGCCGCTCACGCACAGCAGATCGCAGTCATCCAGCAGATCGAGCGGGTGGCCGCCGGGAACAATCGTTACATGATCGTGGTCCGCAAATTCGCGGATCGCATCGGTCAATTTTTCGGCGGGGCGGGCATCGGTGAGCGTGACGCGCGCGCCGATAGTCGGCAGCCAGCGTCCGAGCGCGCGCCCTTGCCGCGCCATGCCGATGACGACGACGTGTTGGCCCGCGAGAGAATCGGGAGTGTGGGTGTTGATGGGACACCTCCAAAAAATATTTCACCGCAGAGAACGCAAAGAGCGCGGAGAAAAACAAGGTAAAAGCGGAATGTCTCCCAAATCTAGCACA
>JAFGJA010000219.1 GCA_016929355.1 Anaerolineae bacterium
CATTCCGCGCGCGGCGCTGGCAGTTCATCGGCACGTTTGGGGTAATGTTCGGTGCGCTGCTGCTGGCGTCCTTCGCATTGCAACCCTCATGGTTAAGCGATTGGATCGAGCAAATCCGCCGCTATACGTCCTATACCGATTTTGGATCACCTGTCTGGATCGTGATGCAGCACTATCTCGGCCTCGGCACAATCGGGGAATGGGCCGTGAATGCGGTCTTATGGTCGATCATGCTATGGGCGTGGTATGCGGTGCTGATTCAGGGTAAAACGGAGCGCTTCGACTGGGCGATTATGATCACGCTGACGATCACGCACCTCTCCGCGCTGCGCACTGCGACCCCGCATTTTGTCGTGTTCATGATCCCGATGATATTTTACTTCCGCGCGCTGGACCGCCGCCGCAAAGTTGGATCGCGCCGCATCGTGTGGATTTTGCTGGCGTTGTTGATCCTGCCCTGGCTCCAATTTTTGCTGACCATTGACGGCGATTTTGAACACGCCACGATGTATCTCTGGCTGCCGTCCGGTATGCTGGCGCTGCTGTGGTTTACGCGCCGGACATGGTGGGAGGCAGGATCGTTGTTTGCGGCCAAAGAAGGGAGTAGCAATGGCGACAACGGGTGAAACACCAACCAAACGCACGCCGCGTATCGTGTACGGAATCGCCGCGCTGATCGTGCTGGTTGGCTTTGGTTTGCGCGTGTGGGAACTGGACCGCGCGAGTCTGTGGGTGGATGAAGCGCTCACCGAAATTCGGATGCAGGGATCACTGCTGGATTGTTGGGAACTGCTGCTCGATAGTGGTAATCAAGTACCGCTCTATTTTTCGCTGCTGTGGGTGCTGCCCAACGACAGTGTATTCTGGCTGCGTTTCACCTCCGTTGCGCTAGGCGCTATCGGGATCGCGGTGCTGATGTTTGCCATCGTGAGCCTGTATAAACGCTATGATTGGGCACTGCTGGCGGGGGCGCTGCTGGCAGTGAATCCGTTTCATATCTGGTTGTCACGCATGGCGCGGCCCTATCCGTTAGCCTTTATTCTGGCGGTGATGGTATCGTATTATTTCCTCGAACTGATCAATCGCAATCGCACGCGCGCGATCTGGACCGGCTTCATCCTCACCAGCATGGCGGCGTACCTGACACATTACTACGCCATCGGTTTACCCCTGGCCCAATACATCCTGTTTGCGTTTATATTGCGCGGCAATCGCGGCTTCTTCCGGCGGTGGCTGGGCGCACAGGTCATTGCCGGAATTCCGACGCTGCTGTGGGTCTTCGCGCTTTCCCAACGCGAGGCGGTGTCTTTCGGGATCGGTTGGATTCCGCGTCCCGGTCTGGACGACGTGCCGGTCACGTTCTGGAATATGATGGTCGGTTACGATGGTTCGCTGCCCTGGTACATTATCCCCGGTTTGATTGCGGCCTTTGCGGGTTTGCTGTCCGGGATGATTTACGCGGCCCGCGCGCGCACCACTGATCGTGTGAATTTTTACTGGTTCTGGCTGATTGTCGCGCCGCTCATGCTTGGTTTTGTTGTGTCGCTGTTCCGCCCGCTCTATGTGGATCGCTACTTCATCGTTTTTTTGCCCGCCGTGCTGATCCTGATGATTGTTGGCTGGTCGCAACTGCCGCGTCGAAGTTGGATCGCGGCCCCGGCCTTACTGGTGATTATGGCGGGAGTCGCTAATTTTGCCGTGATCATGGACGCGGGCGAAGACGAAAAAGAAGATTGGCGCGCGGCGGCGGAATATGTCGAAGCGCAGCGTTTACCGGATGATGGTTTGCTCATGGAGTCCCCGATTGAACTACTCGCTTTCCGGCGCTATCTGGATGATGAGATGGATTACGGCTGGCTGTTAGGTGAGGATTCGCTGGTCGATCAGTACGATCCTTCCATCACGCGCCTGTGGGCCATTTACCGCAATCCACAGGAGGACGGACACCGCCAGGGGATTCTGGAACCGTTTGACCCGTTTGCACCCACCGAATCGCCCATGTCCGATTTTGTGATCGAGCGGCGTGATCTGATCCTGGATGTGTATGAGGTCAACGGCGTCACGGTGCTGCTGGTCAATGTTGATCCCGTCGGTGTTGTGATTCAAAGTGACACGGAATCGAATACCCCATCGGGAGATGAAGACTAATGCCGGGTCGCCGCGCATACATAACAATAGGCGTTTTGGCGCTGTTGTGGGGATTGCTGCTGGCGATTTTGGTCGAGCAACCGGGGTACGTGGATGCCTACTACTATTTCAACGCGGGGCAGCGTTTTGCGCAGGGCGAAGGCCTGACCGACGCGAATCTCTGGACGTACATTAACGCGCCGGATACCCTGCCGGGACCAAGTCACGCTTACTGGATGCCGCTTGAATCGCTGGTAGCCGCCGCGAGTATGGCGATCTTTGGCGCACATTTTGGTGCGGCGCAGATGCCGTCTGTGTTGTGTTTCACCGGATTGGTCCTGCTGGCGTTCTGGTTGGGTGCGCATTTAGGCGGCACGTCGCGCCACGCCTGGATCGCGGGTTTGCTGATGCTGTTTAGCGGCTTTTTCACCCCGTTCTGGACCTCAACCGATACCTTCGCGCTGTATGGGTTGGTTGGATCGCTGGCGCTGGTGACGCTGGGACGCGGGCGCGAATCCGGTGATTGGCGCTGGTACGCGGCGAGCGGCGCATTAGGCGGCCTCGCGCATCTAACGCGCGCGGATGGGCTACTGTTGATTCTGGTCGCGTTACTGATCATATTCTGGCCGCGCTGGGGCTTCGCCTGGATGCCTGCCCTCAAAGCCGCCGTCGCGTGTTTGATCGCCTATACGGTGATCATGTCGCCCTGGTGGGTGCGCAATGCCGCCGAACTGGGTACACCGTTTCCAACCGGGGGCATGGCTGGGGTATGGCTGCGCGGTTATGAAGAAATTGTGAATTTTCCACCCGACATGACCTTTGCGGGATTCCGTGAATGGGGGTTATCGCCTATCCTTGAATCACGGTGGGTTGCCTTTACCAATAATCTTGGCACATTTATTGCAGTCGAAACCTGGGTCGTCCTGGGACCGTTTGTGTTGACCGGCCTCTGGATATTACGCCGCCAGCCGCTATTGTGGGGCGTGATGCTCTACGCATTGGGTCTGCATCTCGCCATGACGTTTGTCTTCGCGTATCCCGGCTACCGGGGCGGGCTGTTTCATTCGTCCTCGGCGCTAATGCCGTTTTGGGCTGCAATGAGCATTGTGGGATTAGACGCCGCGATTCTGTGGTTGGCGAAGCGGCGGCGTTGGCGGCGTAAACAGGCTCAAACCGTCTTCGGCGGCGCGGCAGTGATCCTGGCGGCAATAGTTAGCATCAGCTTGTTATTCGCGCGTTTGCCGGATATGAATGATAACGGCAATTTTTACCGGACTATTGCCAACGATTTGCCGCTGGATGTGGTGGTGATGGTCAACGATCCCGCCGGATTTTATTATCACACCGGCCATTTAGCGGTAGTCGTGCCCAACAATGATCCTGATGTTGTGCCGGAGATCGCGGAGAAATACGGCGTGACGCATCTGGTGTTAGACGTAAATCGCACCGATCCATTTACCGCATTGTTTTTAGGGGAAGAGGACCGATCTTTTTTGCGCGAAATCAAACATTACACGCTGGACACCGACGATCCCGCCGATGATTGGCGCGTGTTTGTTATCCTGCCGGATGATGCCCCATGAACAGGCTGATCGCCAAACTGGACCGGCTGGATCGCTGGCTCGGTGTTATCGCGCTGATCAGCGTCACCGGCTACGTAATCGCGGCGGCGCTGCTGCACGAGGTTGGTTTTCCGCTCGATGATGCGTGGATTCACCAGACTTACGCGCGCAATCTGGCTGAACGTGGCGAATGGGCGTTTGTGCCGGGGCAAACCAGCGTGGCCTCGACTGCGCCGCTCTATACGCTGCTGCTCTCAGTTGGTTATCTGCTACACGTCCCGTTTTTTGTATGGACCTTTGCGCTTGGTATGATCGCATTAGCCAGCGCGGGGTGGATTGGGCGGCGGGTTGGCGCGCAGTTGTACCCTGAGTTGCCACACGCGGGCCTCTGGTCGGGTTTGATCATGGTCGCGTCATGGCATCTGATCTGGGCGGCGGCGTCCGGTATGGAAACGATGTTGTTTTGCACGCTGAGTCTGGTTGTGGTGTGGTTGGGTTGGCAAAACCCTTTACTGGCTAATATTCACCACAGAGACACAGAGGACACAGAGAAAA
>JAFGJA010000220.1 GCA_016929355.1 Anaerolineae bacterium
AACTGGAAATGAAACTCACGCCGCTTGTCAGCAATCCGCGCGTGGCGACGAGCAATGTGTGCTTTGCCGCGCTGCCAGTTGCGACTCCCCGGTACTTTTTTGTCCACCCGACTCTGGATTTTGCGTAGGTGGGGCAGGTCTTGCTGGAAATACAACGGATTCTCGATGGGCTGTCCGTCATGGTTGGTCAAAAACACCTTCAACCCGAAGTCGAAACCGCCGATTTTACCCGTGCTGGTTTCGTCTTCTTTGGGGCTGATGTCTTCGATCACCGAAAAACAGACCCACATCCGTCCCGCCGCATCCCGTTTGATCGTCACCGTTTTGATCTCACCCAGAATCGGACGCGGTTTGATGAACTTGTAGCGCCGCCCATCGATCTTGACCACCCCGATCCCGCGATGGTAGCCGTTGCCACTTTGCTTCTTTTTGGGCGCGCGTTTATCCGGCAATGGTTGCCACCCTGCTTGTTTCAGCGTGATGCTCTTGTACTTCTTAACCTTCTTGAACCGGGGCAACCCACCTTGTTTGTTGAAAAACTTCTGGTATGCTCGTTCGTGTCGTTCGCATACATCCTGTACCGCCTGCGATCCCAATGCCCGCCAATACCGGTAGCGCTGCGTTTTCATCCGTAGATAGGCCAGATGCTTCTTCATCCGCCCTTCGCTGATGTGTTTACCAAAGAGGCGATAGTAGCGTTTTTGCAGTGCCGTGATATGATTCCAGATGATGCCACCTACATCGATCTGGTGGTGGAGCTGTTTGTTGGGCTGGCTGTCGTACAACCGGCATTTGTACGCGAACCGCATTTCCATCGTTTATGTACTCGGAGTCGTTTATCTACTAAGTGTATTTTACCATAGCTTACAGCTAAAGCAAATACATCAGCCCCTTATATCCCAAGCCTGAAGGCATGGGTTTTACGGGGCATCTCTATAAAAAGTGATCAATCCAGCCGTTTTTCAAACTCGATCTCGTCGCGCAGAGGGATGTTATGCATTCCGATCAGGGGAATTTCGGGTTTGAGTTTGCGCGATTCCGCCAACGCATGACGATAGAGGGCGGCCATGGCAAAGCCGCGTTTCTGGTAAAAGCCCAGCGCGCGTAAATTGTCATTGGTCGTGATCAGCCACAACCGTGTACAGCCTGCCGCGCGTGCCACCTCTTCAACTGCCGCAACCAACGCCGAACCAATGCCCCTATTTTCGCGCACACTGTCGAGTAAGGTGATCTCGCATTGATCACCCGCGATGTGATAAGTGATCAGGCCGATCCGCGCGTCAGCATCCGCCGGATCAACTGCCACAAAACCGGGGTGATCCGTCACCTCGTATAACACGCCGCGCGCAACCATCCGCGTTGATCCCCACCGTTCGGTCAAAAACGCGACCAGCCAGCCTTGATCCGCCGGGGACAGGGGACGAATACTACTGTCAGTCATGATTAGCCCCGGTACGTTCAAATAAAAACCGCATATTCCGGGCAAAGGTAGACGCCTCCTGCCAATCGGAAAACGCGGCAGGAACGGGCACGGCGGCGGCATCGTCTACCGTACCATGATTTTTATGCAAATCATCCACCAACCGTTGCAGCACCGGCAGATAGCGCCGCAGGGCGGCTAATGCCTCCGGGGTAGCCACTGCCCCATGCCCCGGCACAATCACCTGGACGGGCGGGTCCAACGCCTCAATCGCGTTATAGATGCGCAGCCACTCATCGGGATCGCCATCGCCCAACCAGGGATGGCATTCGTGAAACAGCAGATCGCCCGCAAACAAAATCTGATCATCCGGCAGCAGTAACAGCGCATCACTGGCGGTATGCCCGCCGCCAAAGGTCACTAACTCCACGCGCCGCGCCGGACCATGAAAGGTCACTTTGCCCTGAAATGTGACTTCCGGCACACGGACCGCCAAGCCCGGCATATCTTCCATGACCATCCGGTAAAAATCGACTTCGCGCCCCAGGCGATTCGTTTTTTCTGGATCATCCACGTTTTGCAATTGCAGGTGCAGTTCACCCAATTTTTCAGAGGTTTCTTTGCGGCGCTGCGCAATAATGGCGGGGATACGCTCGGCGATCAGGGTGCGCGTGCGGGCGGTGCTGATCAGCGCTGTTGCAGGGGGAAGCGCCTGGTTGCCCAAGACATGATCGGGATGCCAATGGCTGTTAATCGCCAGCGTGACGGGCCGCCCGGTCACACACTGCGCCGCACTAATCAGATCGCGCGCTCCCTGGGGAGCCATGCCGAGATCAAACACTAATACGCGATCTCCCAGGTCTACAATCCCCGCATTGGACCCCGCCACACCGCCCTCTTTCGCTATGACAGCGTACACGCCATCGGTGAGCGGTTCGAGATCAAAATGTTTTGAGGTTGGATGCATTGCTTCACCTTCCTACCACGCAGCGCAGGAATCGCAGTTACGTTGAATCGTAGTTGAAACTACGTTTTACGCAAGCGGAACGCAGCGTGATCGCCTACCGAGCGCCCCGTAGGACGCGCGTTGCGCGTGGGCGCGAACGTTGTTCGCGTCCGCAAATCGCAGATTTGCCCTACGGGGCGCAGTGCGGCGCGCGCGTAGCGGCCAAAAAACCGATCTCGCGGTGGGCCGGATTAGGTATTGTGCAAACCTCGAAGCCAGCATCGCGCAAAAATGCGGCGAGATCGCGGTGGGAATAGGGGGTGATGTCGTCGTGATATTCCAGGCTGATATGGGTGATCTGGCGCAACGTTTCCGGTGAGCACTCCAGCAAAATCGCGTATTCTGCGCCCTCGCAGTCCATTTTCAGGAAATCGCAGCGCGCAATATCCAGATCAGCAAACACTTGCGCCAGTGTTTTGCTCTGCACGTCAACCATACCAGGGCCAGACTCGCCTGCATCAGCCGCCACTGACGATGCAACCTGCGCTGTACTGTGTTTCACCGCGATGCCGGAGGCGGTCTGCAACTGAATTTGGCCCGATCCAATCGCATGAGGAAACGCTTGCACAGTGGTCACGTTGTTGAGCGCGAGATTTTGTTGCAGCAGTGCATAGGATTCGGCGAAGGGTTCAAACGCAATCACCCGGCAGTGCGGATGCTCGCGCGCCACTGAAATTGCAAAATCACCCAACCCCGCGCCAATATCCAACACGGTCCAGCCATCCTGAACCGGCACACCATGCACCTCGTAATCCCGATCCAGCACCGTTTCCTTGATGATCCAGATGTCTATCGCGCCGCGCACGTAAAATTGGCAGCCATTTTTGAGGCGGACAAGGAATGGTTTGGGGCGGGGTAAACCCAAAAACGCCGCCAGGATCACCGGCAGATCGTGAAACCGGAGCAGCAGCGTCGGGATCGAGGAAAGATAGTAGCGCCAACGGGAAACGAGCATAATGCCATCCAGATTTGGTTGCGTGCGAGTCAGGTGTTAATTGTAAACACACGCGGGATGGAATAGCAAGGACCAGATTAGATTTTGCGCGGCGTTTAGGATTGGCGTGCGCGCAGCCATTGCAGACCGATGATCGTCTTCGCATCCATGATTTTCCCCGTATCCATCCGGCGAAATGCTTCCGCCACCGGTATTTCGAGGACACGAATATCTTCGCCTTCCGCTTTGACCCCACCGCCCCGCGTGACTCGCTGCGCGGCGTTCACCTGGGCGTAAAACAAAATGATGCGTTCGGAGGTTCCGCCCGGACTGACGTAAAACGTGTGGATCGGTTGGAGATACGAGGTACGATAGCCGATCTCCTCTTCGATTTCGCGCCGTATCGCGTCCGCCGAATTTTCGCCCTCATCAATGACTCCGGCAGGCAGTTCGAGAAGCCAACCGGGGCCATTATCTTTATAATAGGCGGATATGCGGAATTGTTCGATGAGGATCAGCGTGTTCGTATCGGTACGATGCACCACCGCCGCGACACTATCGCCGCGATCAAAATCTAAGCGGACCAGTTCGTCACTCATGCCCCCGGCGAATAACTCGTGCCGGAACCGGATTTCGTTAATGCGGAAGATACGATCAAAAATCCGTTCCAGGCTTAGAATTTCGACTTTTTTGGGCATAGATTACATCCTCGCACAGGCGGCCTATTTACCACCCTATTATAGCCCAGCATGTTCGCCCGAAAAAGTACAGTAATTTTTCCGAGTACATATAACCGAGGAACGGTATCCCACTCAGGAAAAAATTGTATAGTCCGCCGGGAGTGTCGCTCGCAGCACAGCATCAACCTCATGATATTTAAGTTGGCTCGGCTTAAATATATATATCATGACGATGAGTTTAGACTGGGGGATATTGTTATTTTGCCAATCGACAATGGCTTCCAAAATCGCTTCAAACGAATCCTTAAAAGGCACACCCCCGGTCCCAGTAGCCAGCAGTGGCATCCAGATCGCCGATACATCCAGCGCATCGGCAGTTTTGAGCACATTGATCGTCGTCGCAAAAATGTCACTTTTAACAGTATTGTAACTAACACCAGGTAAAATTTCAGTAGCCGCCCCATGAAAGACATAGTGAACGGGCATTTTCCCCGCAGAAGTGACCGCGACATCGCCCTGCTTTACCCGCCCAAATTTGCGTAATTCATTTAAGATCAGGCTCCGTCCTGCCTTCTCAACCAGAATTTCAGCCACGCCCCCGCCAACACTCAAGAACGTATCATCTGGGCTAACCACCGCCCGTTTTATATCCTGAAATTCGGCATCATTCATCATCTCATAATTGGCAATATCTCCATACATGACGCGAATCTCAATATTTTGAGCGGAGTTAGTTGCCCAATAAGCTCTATCCGGCGGAGAACTTGGATCATTTGGTAAGCGGAATTTTGCGCGATTATCATTGAGCGTCTTGATATGTTTATCAATATCATCATCCGAAAAACCCTCTTGGACCAATGTATATCGCACACGCATATTTTGGTCTAGATAGGATAGAGCCTCATTCAGCAAGAGTGGGTTTTGGGTCCGGCTGATAATATCGAACAAGAAATTTCCCGTGCCCCAGACCGGAAAGAAACGTAAATACTTGCTGAAACCGTAATCTTGAAAAAGACTGATCAAATCTGGCGAAACGCTCTTTAGTAATTGATCCGCCACATCATTTTTTAGCTTAACCTCAGTGATCTGTTGGGGACGCATTTGATCAACAAAAATTCCCCACAAAATGCCATAACGTAGCAAATTGCTGTCCATCTTTTCAATCAATTTGGTGAAAAGCGTTATGATATTCCGTTCAGAAGCCGCAGCACCTAATACGACTAAACCTGTATGATTCAAAACTTGAGTCAGTTTTTCAAAAATAAAATCTTTAAGTATTCTGGTTTCCTTGCCTATATTGCGTATATTACCGGTATCGTAATCACCATGAATTTTGAATACAAACGCCCGGTCAGGCATATCCACCCAAAACTCAAACTCATCTTCAGTGCGGAGAGCCTGACAGTCTAATTTACCTTGTTGAGCAAATGCCTTTTCAATGAGTTTATCAAAATTGGTTGTCAAACAGGTGCTTTTTATGATTTCGTGTTCAATTAACAACGCCAAAGCATGATGACCAAAAGAAGGGTTTTTATCTTGTAGCAGTTGACGAAAGTAATCAACCCGTTTGGGTAAGTCGGGATACCGTATTTTGATGCAATTGGCATACCGATTTTGATCATTAGCCCAATCGAGATCTTTCTGTAATTGGCGTTCGACATCATCTTTTTGGGCCTGAGTCATTGATGGCTCAATCCTTAGATTGAACAAGTCCACAAAAATTTCCTGACAAATATCGTTAGCTTTGGGAATCCCTGCTTCGGCGGAAGCGCCCGCGCCAAGATAAAAATTATAAAGGGGTTGGCTGCCACTTGAAGCAACACCATCTAAAATACGTTGAATCGCTTCACGGTCAGTGATGATAAAATCTCTAATATCAGGCACGATAACATAACCTTTACGTGTTTATATCCAATTGCATACATATGATCGTTCGTTATTGTAGATGACATTTTGTATATTGCAAACAACACCGGGGCATCATGACGCACTATGATGCCCTGGTAGTCGGCTAATATTTTCGCTGGAAATACTCCCCCTACTGCGCCAACTCCACCGTGAGGATGTAATCGCCACGCCCACCGAAGCGCCCCGCCGCGATGATGAACAGCCCATCTTCCGCCAAGGTGTAATCGATGCGGGCGTCACGCGGACTCAGCCCCTCGACCTGTATAGTGCCGATGTCGTCGCTCACCACGATCTCGGTTCCGTCAAGCGTGCGCAAGATCAACTGCGGATTGAGCAAACCCGCGCCGCTCGCATCGATCATGGTGATGATCACGCGATCTCCGGCGTGGCCTTCAAAGTTCCAGTCATGCGAGGGGTAGCGGTTGTTGAGCGCACCGCGCACCACACCGGCCCTGCTGGGCCTGTTCTCGTTCATCACCCTGCCAGCTCACCGTCTCACTGCCGACCAGCCACTGCCGGTCTGTTCTGCCGCCTGGTACACCAAATCCGAAGCCACCTTTTCGGATGTCATTGCTTGTGTCCGGCGCTACCTGTGGACCCACACTGAATTTGTGCAGTCTCAGGGTAAAACCGGACCCGTTCCTATTTCCGCCGATGTTTTGCATGGCCTCGTGGATGTTTTATGCTATGCGGCCTGAAATGGATAAAGTCGAGTAAAAGACAATACACGCTTAATTTCCACCGTTGTTATTTGGGTGGTGTTCACGATCATCATGGGGATTATCGCCGCAGCGCTGACTATCGCACAGGCCGAGCTGGATACCGTCGGGATCATCGCGCTCACCACAATCATCATCGGCTTGATGGTAACAGTGGCTAACAGCACGATGGCGATCTGGGGGTTCCAATCCGACGAAAAACCGGCAGACAACGATCAGGCCAGCCGCGCCAAAACCAAAAATATCGAGCGCAGCCGGGTCGAACGTCTGATCGAAGACCTGAACGACGATGAAATCTACGATCTGGAAACGCTGCTGCTAGCACGCGATGGGGATCAGGCAAGAGATCGGTCCAGTGATGGCGAATTCACAAATAAACACTTGCGTTTATAATTTGGGGGAGTCGTGTTAAGCTGTGCCTCATTACTGTTATTTTTAGGAGAGAAATCTTATGCACCAGATCACAACCCTCTCACACGCCGATGCGATGCGCATCATCACCACCATTCAGACCGAACTCGACCAGCGCGGCCAAGGCGCAGCGATTGCGGTAGTTGATCCGCACGGCGAACTGCTCGCGTTTTTGCGCACGGATGGCTGCAAACTGCCTTCGATCACCATTGCGCTGAACAAAGCCTTCACCGCCGCGCGCGAACGTGTGCCTTCGTATGATGTTGGCCTCGTTGATGAACGATCCCGACCTGCTGATCTGGGACGAACCCACCGCCGGACTCGATCCTGAAGGGCGCAAATACACGATTGACTTGATTCAGGAATTGGGCCAGGAAAAAACGATCCTGGTGTCGTCGCATAATCTGGCGGATATTCGGAAGGTATGCGACACCATCGGCATTCTGAGCGATGGCAAGCTGATCTTTAACGGGCGCGTCGAGGAAATGACCCGCTTCACCCGTTCCGGCGCGATTGAGTTGGAACTGGAAGGGGATGTCGCCGGATTGTGTAACCGGCTGGAAGCCAGCGCGATCAACGGACAATGGGAGCGGATCGGCATGGCAGTGCGGCTGCGCTTCGAGCGCGACGGGACGATGGCCGCCGAACTGGGCAAGGTGCTGCAACTGGTCAACGAGGCGGATGTGACGCTCTACGCGATCCACTCGCTGCAAGACGAAATGGTCGAAGCCTTTATACAACTGCTGGAGGAAGAACGCGCTCATGGATTCTCACGCATCCTCAAACTGGACACAGACGCTCAAACCACGCCTGACGGCATTTTGGGCGCTGATGGAAGCGGACCTGGTCAATAACATCGCGCGTTCGTGGGCGGTACGTGGCTGGATCGGGCTAATGGCGCTGCAAGCGATCATCACCGTGCCCTCATCCACCAGCGATTCCACTGCCGCCGATGCGCTGGCCGGACTGCTCGGCACATTTCCGTTGATCTGGAGCCTGTTCATTATCGTGAATACAAGCGGCGCGGTGTCGGCGGAATCGGGCGTGGTCGCGGACAGCATCCTGAGCAAATCGGTCACACGCTATGAATACATCCTGGCG
>JAFGJA010000221.1 GCA_016929355.1 Anaerolineae bacterium
GTGCCGGTGGTTGATGGCGTGGTCTCTTCTGCGCCGGTCCCGCAGTATACGGGCGTGCGCGGGCGCGTGACGGGTAATCTCCGTATCCGCGAACAGCCGACTACCGCGTCGGCCAAGATCGGCCTGATGCCCTGGGGCACGGAGATTGATTTGTACGGCAAGAACGCCGCTCACGATTGGTACATGGTCAGTTATGAGGGGATCGTTGGCTGGTCCTATGCGCCCTGGATCGAGATCATCGAAGGGTCGCTGGAACAACTGCCGTATATGGATGGCACATCCCCCATTGATACGCCGCTCCCCGCAACGCAAGGTGTGATCGTGCAGGCGTATGGGAATGTGCGGATTCGCAATGGCCCCGGCTTGGACTTTCCGAAGATCGGCCTTGTGCCCTGGGGGACTCGTGTGCAATTGCTCGCGCGCAGTTCCGATGGCCTGTGGTACAAGATTCAGCATGGCGTGATCGTCGGCTGGTCCTATCAAACGTGGTATCGGCCTGTGCAGGGCGATCCGACCACTGTCCCGGTCAGCGATCAGTAAACGCCGCTTAGTTCACGCGCTAATCCCCTTCACGTTATACTGAGTGCGGGGGATTTTTTTTGTGTAAGCGCGGGAGTTTACGCCAGCCGCCCGAAATTGCGCAGCGTCTTCAACATATTCAGCGTCAGTATACCTTTCCACTCCTGCGCGGCGATGGGCCACACGTCCGCGTGCATGTCGCCCCAGGACCAATACGGCCACCATGCGCCATCGGCCTCTTGCTGCGCGATCTCGTAGTCGAGATTCGTCGCCAGCGCATCACTTAACACTGCCGCAAAGGGCGAATCTGGTGCGTGGACCACTTTTAAGGGCCGCATCACATAGCCGCCCCATGTGTCAGGATCGCGCGATACCGAAGCGTCGATCATCGTCGTCAGTTTGGCGATCAATGGGTCGCGGATCGCGGCGGGTAAATTTTCCGTTTCCGCCAGCCGTACATAACACATCAGATCGTCGTGCCGGTCCATCTTATCCGGCAGCGTAGCAAAATGCGCTAGCACCGACTCCAATACCGTCTTGAGCAGCAAATCGCGCTGGTCTGCCGGGATGAGATCGGCATATTGCACGCAGTAGCCCACGATCTCCGGGCGCGGATTCGAGAGATGCAGTGTCAGATCGGGGCGGTAGACCCACCAGGGCGCGTGGGGCGCGTCATCCACGTTCGCCGGGATGATCGGCCAGGTTTGGTATGCGGCATCGTAGATGCGCAAAAGATAACACATGGCTCCTTGCACAAGCGCGTGATCGCTGCCCGCGCCGAGTTCGCGCAGGATTTGCAGCGCGGTAGTCGTCGCCAGCGCGGACGAATCCGGCAGGCGAAGATCGGGTTCCAGCGCGTGCCCAAAGCCGCCATCGGGATTCTGAAACGCGGCCAGCGCGTCATAGACTGCTTGCGCGGGTCCATTTTCGAAATGATACGCATACAGCGTGCGTTCGAGGGGGCGCGTTTGTGTTATGATGAAGGTACGGGCGCGATCTTGGGCTGCCGGGGTAAGCATGGACAACTCCTTCGAAAAATAAAACAGGACGAGAAGTAGTTTTAGGTAAATCTGAGAACGTGTTTTACCTCACCCCCCGCCCCCCTCTCCACTCGGCGGAGAGGGGGAGTCTGGTGTGTGGTCGAGTCCCCTCTCCATCGCATGGAGGTGTGCGCCAAGCGCACGCGGGATTATAGGGGTGAGGTAAACGGCGAACAAATATTTTCAAAAAACACACCTGAAATTACTGAGATGATGCAGATTAAAAGTCAAAAACAGAAATATGAACAGATGTTCTGTGCAAATTGTAAATTAGAAGTGCGTATCTGTCAATTTTATGGCCGCGCCATTCATAGGACTGTTGTCAGGTCGCGTGGAATCGGCAACATTCGTATACTTGGAGTATAGAGGGATCGTTAGAATAGGCTTGGCTATCTATGTCTGTATCCAATGAACGACGCAACCCCAGAATCCATAACACGCAGCAAATCGCCACTGCCGCCGAAGCCTTTGTTGAGGCTTTGAGCACGTTGTTTCCCGGTGATACGTTTGATCAGTTTTTTCATGGTGATACGCTGCGCGGTGCATATTGGGCCGCGCTGGAACAAACGCTGAAACGTCACTCTACGCCCGAAAATCAACCCTTGCTGCTGGGCTTATTGGGCGGGCAGGCATTGGCTAATCCGCGCATGATCGAGGAATTGCTGAAATTGTTTCTGCCCGGTCAAACGCCGGATTACCCCCTGATCGCCGCGTATTGGGCCGATCTGTTGGATGTTGATGGGCAGGTCGCGCCGCGTCTGGCGCAGGAAGCCGAGCGTTTTTTTAACTTATTGGCGGGCGAATTGCGCCAATCCGCCGATCTGCGCCGCGTGCTTTATCATATTGCGCAGGCGCGCCACCTGGAAATTGATGATCTGGATAAAGCTGCTTCGACCAAAGAACAGGATTTACGCCGCCTGCTCGAAGCCGCGATCATTAACGGGCCGAGTACGCTTACGCTTCAGGTGCGCCACCTGATGACGCTGACCGCCTGGAACGATGCGACCCCTGCCGCGAGCGAAGCCCATGCCTTGACCTCATTAGCGAATCTGGCCGTACATCTGCCCGTTGATGCGCTGCAAGCGGTCTGGGAACGGGTGGATCGGTTAGCTGATCCGGCGCTGCGGGTATCACTGCTGGCTAAACTCGCGCCGCACTTGCGCCAGCTTGAAGATGCGCCCGATCCGTTAGCATTGGTGCAGGAAGCCATCCTCGCCAGCGATATTCCCCTTGATCCGGCGCTGATCGTGGATGTGCTGATCGAACTCGCGCCGCACCTGGACGCCCCTGCCCGTGATCATACGCTGCCGCCCTTCCGCCAGCGTGTGCTGGATGGCGTGCGCGCGATTCAGGACCCGGCTTCACGGGTGCGGGCTTTGAGCGCGTTGATCCAGAATTTGCCACCGCAGCGCCAACCCGAAGCGATCACCTGGGCGTTTGAGGCGGCGGGCGACATCACCCATGATATGTCGCGCGCAATGGCGTTGAGCGATCTGCCGCCGAATCTGCCACCTGAATTCCACATGCGCCTGTTGAGCATGGCCGATGACATCGAAACGCCGGAAGCCCGCGCGCTGTTGCTGGGCCGCATGATCCCGCATCTCGCCGCCGATTTGCAGCCGCAGGCGTTATCGGGTGCGCTCGAAGCCATTGACCGGATCGCGGGCGATGAAGCGCGCACCACCGCGCTGATTCAGCTTGCGCCGTTCATCGAATCGATGGGGCCGCTCCGCTATTTGCCGGATGGCCTGCACGATACCTTGAGCGTCACCTTTTCGATTGAGGATAAAGGCGAACGCGCCCGCGCTTTTGCCGCGTTGGTTCCCTATCTCTCGCCGGAACTGCTGCGTGAGGCGCTGCACATCCTGCGCGACATTACCAATGAGCACGAACGGATGGCCGCGTTAGCCCGGTTAGCGCCGCATCTGCCGCCCGATTTGCAGGTGGTGGCCTATACGGTGGCGCAGGAAATTCGCGGTGCTAATGCCCGCGCTCATGCCTTGGTTGCCGTCGCGCCGTACCTGTCATTGAATGCGCGCAATCAGGCGATGGGCGATGCAATGGCTGCCGCGCTTGCCATCCATGCGCGGTTTGATCGCATCATGGCGCTGATCGATCTTACGCCGCACCTGTCAGAAAATCTACGGCGGCGGGCGCTGTATGAAGCGCTGACCGCCACGCGATCTCTGCGCGACGAAGCCGAACGCAGCCGCGCGTTGGTCGTCTTAGCGCCGCATCTCATGCCGGAGCAACTGCCCGATGCGCTGGCCGATGCCTACACGATTCTCGAACCGCTAGATCGCATCCCGGCGGTGAGCGCGCTGCTGCCCTATCTGCCGGAAGAACCGCGTTTGCGGGTGGCGCAGGACGCGGTCAATCTGGCGCAGGCGGTCAAGCCCGCCCACTACAAAGCCAGTATCCTCGCTTCGATTGCGCCCGTTTTGCCGGAGGAGTTGATCATGCAGGCGGTGGGCGTGGCCGATTACATCAACACGCCCTACGATCAAATGCACGTCTTGAGTGCTTTGCTGCCCCGCCAACCCGAAGCGTTGCATGATGTGGCGCTGGAAACGGCGCGCGCCGTGCCGAACCGCTACCAACGGGTGAATGCGCTGCTGGAATTGGCCCCGCATGTGCCGCAGAATGTGCGCCATCAACTGCTGGACGAAGCGTTGGACGAGGCGCTAGGCATCCCGGATGATTATGATCGGGCCAGCGCGTTCGCTCAACTCGCGCCGTACAGCGCTGCGCAAACGGATGTGCAGAATCAGCAGCAGGACGCGCTCGGTTTTGCGTTGGATGCCTGTCTTGAGGCGGACATCCCCGAAGAACGCGCGCTGTTATTGGGACGGTTGGCGCGCGTCTGGGTCGAACTGCTCAATCCCGCGCAGTCCTATACCTTGTGGCGGCGCTTGGTCGGCTTCTTGCGCACGCAGCCCTATGCCGAAGTCTTAGCCGATCTTGCAGCGCTGGCCCCGGTTCTGACGCTGATGGGATCGCTCACCGCCGCCGACGTGATCGCGCTCATGGGACCGCAGCACCTGCGCATGATGGAACAGTCGCTGAGCGCGGCGAAC
>JAFGJA010000024.1 GCA_016929355.1 Anaerolineae bacterium
TCATGTCGTATTTTCGTTTAACCTCACCCCTAAATCCCCTCTCCGCAAGCAGAGAGGGGACTTGAGAACCAGCGATTTCCCCCTCCCCGCAGGCAGGGAGGGGGAAATCAGGGCAAGCGATCAAGTCCCCTCGCCGGTTACGGGGGCGTGCGCGAAGCACACACAGGATTATAGGGGAGGGGTTCCCAAATCCATCTTGTCGAGGCGTATGCTCTCGGCTACAATGTTGGTCTATCGTTGGAATTTAGAGGTTTGCTCCACTATGACGACGACCAAAGCTGAACTCTATGATGTCCTGCTCAAGCTGCGCGACACCTACGAAAATAAATTAGAGCAAATGGAAGCCGCCCGTATTCTCGATACTCCCGGTACTGGCTACACCAACCATCAAGCGGACGACGCGACAATGGTGTTTGACCAAACCGCCGACGAATCCGCGCTGCGGGCGGTCAAAACGCGGCTGCGCCAGATCAAAGAAGCCGTTGCCAAACATGACGCCGGCACGTATGGCACATGCGAAAACTGCGGGCGCGAAATTGACATTGCGCGGCTCGAAGCGATCCCTTATACACCGTTGTGTTTGAATTGCGCCGAAACGCGCGATTACAACGCCGGGATGTGAGCTACCAACGGCTAAAGCACGTTGGCTTCCTTTAACGTTCAAAGGAACTTTACTCGCTTCACCGAGGTCTGCTTGCGTATGCGCAAGTCTTACATCCTCTCCACGAGCGTTACGTGGACCGCACCAGCCCACGAACTCGTAACTTGGTTATCGTTCGAGTTAGCTCTGGTATAAAACAAAAGGATTCGACTGCCAAATGCACATACAAGTTCTGTTAGAATACCCGGTAGCTTACCGTCCATTCACCCAAAAGTAAGCATTTGGCCCTCTAGACGCAAAAAATGGTAGAGTTTATATGCGCGATCAACCCCATACATCTGAATCAAGTCCCAAATCGTCGCCCAAACGCTGGTTGTGGTTAGTGAGCTTAGCCCTCGTCGTGATTTTGATCGATCAACTCACCAAAGCCTACGTCGTGGCTCATCTTGATTACCGTGATTCATGGGTCCCCATCAAGGCGATTGAGTCCATTTTCCGCTTCACGCATGTGCATAATACCGGCGCGGCGTTTGGGATATTTCCCGATGGCGGATCGGTATTTTTGATCATCGCCGCGTTCGTGTCGGTGATCATCCTGATCTACTATCACCAGATTCCCGATGGGGCGTGGTTGGCCCGTATCGCGCTCGGCTTGCAACTGGGCGGCGCGCTGGGCAATGTGGTGGATCGCGTGCGGGTGGGCTATGTGGTGGATTTCTTCGATGTGTCGATCTGGCCGGTGTTCAACGTGGCCGATAGCTGCATTGTGATCGGGGTCGCGCTGCTGATGCTCGAAATGCTGCGCGAGGAATGGCAGATGAAACAGGCGGCAAAACACGCTGAGCAGCACGATACCGCCAGCGAACGCGCGGATCATGAGGGCGTTTATAGTTAAGTAGGGGAGCACGCGAACCGATGGTTCGTCATGTGTGCTCCCGGCATGACGGGCGGACACTGGTCCGCTCCTACAGAAATCACGCTAACCGCGACCTACCACGCATACGCTTCCGGCGCAGCACCACCCGGCCCCGGCCAGATTTCATCGAGTTTGGTTAACTGCTCGTCGCTGAGTTTGATGTCCAGCGCGCGCAGACTGCCTGTGAGTTGATCCAGCGTGCGCGGGCCGATGATCGGCGCAGTGACAACCGGGTTATGCAGCAGCCAAGCCAACGCCACATCCGCCGGATGTTCGCCCATATCAGCGCAAAACGCTTCCCACTGCTCCAACTGCGGACGTTTCTCGTCAATACGCTTCTGCACATGATCGGACGCGCGGCGACCTTCTTCGATCTTCTTCAGCACACCACCCAACATGCCACCGGCCAACGGACTCCAGGGAATGACGCCCAACCCGTAGGCTTCACAGGCGGGCAGCACTTCCAACTCGACAGTCCGTGCATCCAGATTATACAGACTTTGCTCGCTCACCAACCCCATGAAATTACGCTTTTCGGCGGCTCCCTGCGCCTGGGCGATGTGCCACCCGGCGAAATTGCTGCTGCCGACGTAGATCACTTTGCCCTCTTGCACCAACTGCTCCATCGCCTGCCAGATTTCTTCCCAGGGCGTCTTGCGATCAATGTGGTGCATCTGGTACATATCGATGTGATCGGTTTGCATACGACGCAAGCTCTCTTCCACCGCGCGCTTGATGTGATACGCCGACAGCCGGGATTCGTTCGGCCAATCGCCCATATCACCGTACACTTTGGTAGCGATCACGACTTTTTCGCGGCGTCCGCCACCCTGAGCAAACCAACGCCCGATGATCTGTTCGGTGACGCCTTCGCCCTTCTTCCAACCATAGACATTTGCCGTATCGAAGAAATTGATCCCCAGCTCAAGCGCTTTGTCCATAATGGCGAAACTATCTTCTTCGCTGGTTTGCGGCCCAAAATTCATCGTACCCAAACATAAGGGGCTGACCTTTAACCCCGTGCGGCCTAAATAAGTGTAGTCCATCGTACTGCCTCCCTAAAAATGCTTAGCCAATGCTTAGTAGATTATTGTAGTTTACGTTCCGGCTAACTATAGGAATCAGATTAGAATATTCGAACTTGAGGTAATTTGCGCTATAAAAATGCCCGGATGCGGGGGGCATCCAGGCATTTGGATTTTAACTTAAGGCGTGGTTACACCGGTTCGATACTGCATTAAATGCCTAAATATCGAACTGCGCCCACTGTTCGTACATCTTCCACCGGGTCGCCACGTCCTCACGCGCCTGTTCGAGCAGCATTTCAGCGCGATCCGGATCGGTGTTGCGCAGGATGCGGAAGCGATTCTGCTTGTACATGAACGTTTCGAGGTCCAGCTTGGGAGCCTTCGAGTCCAGTTGTAGGGGTTGCTTACCGGCGCGGGTGTTATCGGGATTGAAGCGGAACAACGGCCAGAAACCGGAGTCTACCGCGTCATTCTGCACCGCGTAACCCTGCCGCAGATCGAAACCGTGCGCGATACACTGCGAGTAGGCAATGATCAGTGACGGACCATCATAGGCTTCCGCCTCGACAAAGGCTTTCACGGCCTGATTCATGTTCGCACCGAGCGCAATCTGCGCCACGTAGATGTTGCCATAGGTCATGGCGATCATGCCGAGGTCCTTCTTGGGCAGGCCCTTACCGGCGGCAGCAAATTTGGCAATCGCACCGCGCGGCGTCGCCTTCGACATCTGACCACCCGTATTCGAGTACACACCCGTATCGAGCAGCAGCACGTTCAGGTTACGGCCAGAGGCCAGGACGTGATCCAAACCGCCGTACCCAATGTCGTACCCCCAACCATCACCACCGAAAATCCAGACGGATTTCTTGACGAGGTAGTCGGCGACACTGTGAAACTGCTCGGCAAATTCGCTGCCATCAGTTTCGAGCAGCGCTTTCAGATCGGCCACGCGGGCGCGCTGTTCCTCAATGTCTTCCTGCGTGCTCATATCTGCATCGCGGATAGCGGTCAGCAGGTCGGTGTGATTGTCAGATTCCGCGATCAACTGGTTGAGCAGCTCAAACGCATACTCGGCCAGTTTGTCGGTGGTCAGGCACATACCCATACCGAATTCCGCCGCATCCTCGAACAGTGAGTTCGACCACGTCGGGCCGCGCCCATCAGGACGGGTGGCATACGGGGTGGTGGGCAGGTTGCCGCCGTAAATCGACGAGCAGCCTGTCGCGTTGGCGATGATCGCGCGATCACCGAACAACTGCGACATCAGCTTGATGTACGGGGTTTCACCACAGCCTGCGCACGCGCCGGAGAACTCAAAGAGCGGTTGGATCAACTGTGAACCCTTGACCGTATTGCGGTTAAAGGTCGCCGGGTCGGTTTCGGGGATCGTCGTGAAGTAGTCCCAATTGGCGCTTTCGGTCTGGCGCAGCACATCATCCAACGGGACCATGTTGATCGCTTTGCGGTCCGTCTTCTTGCCGTCAGCATCCTTCGCATAGGCCGGGCACATCTCAACACAGACACCACAGCCGGTGCAGTCGAGCGGGGATACCTGGATCGTGTACTTCATGCCCTTCCAATCGCGGCCCTTTGCATCGGTGGTTTTGAACCCATCGGGCGAACTGCCATTGGCGTAGCTGGCATCGTACACTTTCGGGCGGATCGTGGCGTGCGGGCACACAAACGCGCATTGGTTACACTGGATACACGCTTCGGGGTCCCAGACTGGAATTTCGGTGGCGACGTTGCGTTTTTCGTACTGCGTGGTCGCGGTGGGATATGTACCATCAATCGGCAGCATCGAAACCGGCAGCAGATCGCCACGTCCCGCGATAATTTCGGCAGTCACTTCACGGACAAATTCCGGCGCGTGATCGGGCACAGCCTTCAACATCGGAATATCGCTGGTGACTTCGGCGGGATACTCGACCTTCTCGATCTTGCCAATGGCAATCTCCGCCGCGCGGACGTTCATATCAACAACTTTGCCACCCTTTTTACCATAGGTGTCTTCGACTGCCGCTTCGATCATTTCCATCGCTTTGTCTTGCGACAGCACACCGGAAATGTTGAAGAACGCCGCCTGCATGATGATATTGATACGGCCACCTAACCCAACCGACTGGGCAATCCCGTTACCATCAATCACGTAAAATTCGGCTTTCTTGGCGACCAGTTGTTCCTGTACTTTGTCGGGCAGGTGATCCCAGACTTCGCTCGCCGGATACGGGCTGTTGAGCAGGAAAATACCGCCCGGTTGCAGCGCGTCCAACATGTTGTAGCGATCCAGGAAGCTGAAGTTGTGGCAAGCCACAAAGCCCGCTTTGGAGATTTCATAGGTGCTGCGGATCGGGTTCGGGCTGAAACGCAGGTGTGAGATCGTGCGCGCGCCGGATTTCTTCGAGTCGTACACGAAATGGCCCTGCGCATAGTTATCGGTGGCTTTACCGATGATCTTGATCGAGTTCTTATTCGCACCGACTGTACCGTCAGCGCCAAGACCCCAGAACATCGCGGTATGTACGCCTGCGCCTTCGGTGGAGAAATCGTTATCCCAGGGCAGGTTAGTGTGGGTCACATCGTCGATGATACCAACGGTGAAGTGATTCTTAGGTTTGGCGGCGGCGAGGTTATCATAAATGGACTTGACCATGCCGGGGTTGAATTCTTTCGAGCTGAGGCCGTAACGCCCACCCACGATCACGGGCATCGCGCTTACCGCACCATCAGCCAATGCTTCGCCGTAAGCAGTCAGCACGTCTTGATAGAGCGGTTCGCCAGCCGCACCGGGTTCTTTGGTGCGATCCATGACCGCGATCTTCTTGGCCGACGCCGGGATCGCCGCGATCAATGCTTTGACATCAAACGGGCGGAACAAGCGAACTTTCAAAACGCCCACTTTTTCGCCGTTGGCGTTCAGGTAATCGCACACTTCATGCGCGGCTTCGGCCCCGGACCCCATGATCACGATCACGCGATCCGCATCCGGCGCACCGATATAATCAAACAAGTGATATTGGCGGCCTACAAGCTTGGCGAAGCGATCCATGACTTGCTGCACGATGCCGGGCGTGGCGTCGTAATACTGGTTCACGGACTCACGCGCCTGGAAGAA
>JAFGJA010000222.1 GCA_016929355.1 Anaerolineae bacterium
CATACGCTCGTGAATCGCTTCCATCTGCGCCTGTCCAGCGCCGCCCATGCCCACCCCCGCGAAGCTAGCGAATATCTCTTATTGGACTGCACGCAGCCTGTCCGCGCGGCGAACGAACTGCTGCCCCATCTCGGCAGCGTGTTTGATGACGAAACGTAGAGAAGCCGCCAGGGAGGGTTTGCAAACCTTCCCCTACAAATCACCGCCCTGCTACGATGGTTTTTTGTCTGCGTTTATCCGCGTGAATCTGCTTAATCCAACGCCTGCCGCAGACGCGCCGCCAGATCGCGCACCGCACTAACACTCTCGCCCCCGGCCCGCACTAACGCGCTGCCGACGATGAAACCGTCCATGATTTCGCTCATCATCCGCGCCTGCTCCGGTTGGCTGATGCCAAAGCCCATCACAAGCGGCTGATCGGTTTGCGCCCGGACCCGCGCTACGAAATCACGCAGATCGGGCGGTAGATCAGTGCGCGCGCCAGTCACGCCCGTGACCGAGACAAGGTAGATAAACCCGTTGGCGCGTTCGGCCACCAGCGCGATCCGCTCGGCATTGCTGGTCGGCGCGAGGAAAAAGATCAGCGCCAACCCTGCCTGCGCGCAGGCTTCCCCAACTAAGGCCGCTTCTTCCGGCGGGAGATCAGGCAGGATCAGGCCATTGGCTCCGGCGGCTTTAGCATCACGTACAAACGCCTCCACACCATAGGCCAGTACCGGATTCAGATAGCCCATGAGCAGCATGGGTTGATCCACGCCACGATCCCGTAAGGTGCGTACTGCTTCGATGCAGCGTTTGACCGTGATCCCGTTTTCCAGCGCGACTTGCGTTGCCGCCTGGATGGTCGGCCCATCCGCGAGCGGATCGCTGAACGGCATCCCGATCTCGAAACCATCAACACCCGCCTCCGCCATTGCCAGGATTGCATCCAGCGAGTCGTCATAGGTCGGGTAGCCGATGGGGTAGTACGGCAAAAACGCGGCGCGATTCTGCGCTTTGGCCGCAGCGAACATCGCCGCGATTGATTCCAGTCCAGTTTTAACCATGCGTTTGCTTCTCCTCAAAGCGCGCCAGGGCCAACACCCCCACGCGCGTGATTTCATGCGCCACATGCACCCGCTGCCGCCAGATGTCAGGCGATTGATCATACTGCGCCGCCATTGCGGATCGCGTCTCCGCATCGGCAACAGTATCACGAAATTGGTCGGGCGTTTCCCAGGCCAGGCCATCCACGGCAACGTACTCAACGGTGTAACCCGCGTGATGCAGCAGCAACGGCCACGCCGCATCCACTGCCCAACCCCAGGTGGGGGTCGCGTGCTGTATCAGATATTCAGTCGCGCGGCGGCTCAACCCCCGCGATCCCGCCCCGAAATCGATCACCTCATGGTCGGAATCAAGGTCAAGTAACTGCGAAAAAGTCATGTTGAAGATATTTTCGGTTTCGATCATGCAGCGCGGGTGAGTAGCCCATGCTTGATCAGTGCGTCCGGTGATCAGACAATCAACCTGAGTTATATGATCTACTGTACGTTGTAATTCGTCAGGAAACCGTTCCAACCAGTGCAGCAGTCGATCAAAGTCGCAGTAGTGGATCGCGGCAAAATTCAGGCCGCTCGCCAGCGCGTTTTGCACGGCATGATGCCGCCCGCCATACCAATCATCGCCGGAGATAATGGATACGCCGGGGTGATCGATCAACGCGCTGACATCGCTCCCCGCATCAGGGGGCACAACGACGAAGATACCCGCGTACAGCGCGGTCAAATCGTCGATCATACGCAGCGCGCGATTTAATTCGCCGCGTGGATGCCACGTCGCAGCCAGTGCTACGGTCACGCTTCACCGTCCAGTTCGCCACCCAATTCGCTGATCACCGTATCGAGGTCTTTATCGCCACGCCCGGAGAGATTGATCAACAGGATCGAATCTTTGGGCATCTGCGGCGCGCGTTTGATCGCTTCGGCAACGGCGTGGGCACTCTCCAACGCGGGGATGATACCCTCTAGCTGGCTCAACATCTGAAACGCTTCCAGCGCTTCATCATCGGTGGCGAAGGTGTAGAAGGCACGTTCAAGCTGGCGCAAGTAGGCGTGTTCGGGTCCCACCGAGGCGTAATCCAATCCGGCGGAAACGCTGTGCGTATTCATGATTTGCCCATCATCGTCTTGCAGCACAAACGAGCGTGTGCCATGTAGCACACCGGGGCGGCCTAGCGCGGGATCGGCAAAGCGGGCCGCATGTGCGCCGCTTTCAATACCGAGTCCGCCCGCCTCCACGCCGATCAAATCCACATTTTCGTCATTGCGGAAGGCGTGGAACAGGCCAATCGCGTTACTGCCGCCACCAACACATGCCACCGCGACATCCGGCAAGCGCCCGACCTGATCGAGCATTTGCTGGCGCGCTTCGATGCCGATCACGCTCTGGAATTCGCGCACGATGAACGGGTAGGGATGTGGACCGAGCGCAGAGCCGAGCAGATAGTGTGTCGTGCGGACGTTCGTCACCCAGTCGCGGATCGCTTCGTTGATCGCGTCCTTGAGCGTTTTGCTGCCGCTCTCAACGGGCACAACTTCCGCGCCGAGTAATTTCATGCGGAAGACATTCGGTTTTTGCCGCGCAATATCCACTGTGCCCATATACACATGACATTCCAGGCCGAGCAGGGCGCAGGCCGTCGCCGTCGCTACGCCATGCTGACCCGCGCCGGTTTCCGCCACGATGCGTTTTTTGCCCATCCGTACCGCTAGCAGCGCCTGACCGAGCGCGTTATTGATCTTGTGCGCGCCGGTATGCGCTAAATCCTCGCGCTTGAGATAGATTTGCGCGCCGCCGAGCTGTTCTGTCAGGCGTCCCGCATAGGTGAGCGGCGTCGGACGCCCGGTATAGGTCGCTTGCAGGTTGGCGAACTGCTGCTGAAACGCGGGATCGGCCAGCGCGGTATTAAATGCCTCGATAAGTTCATCCAGCGCGGGGATGAGCGTTTCCGGCACGAAGCGTCCGCCGTATTCGCCGTAATAGCCGCGTGCGTTGGGGACGGTAGTTTCTAGATTGGGTTGTTGCATCAATTTGTTCCTTTTAGTCATGTTGGAGGTCTTTCCTACCTCACCCCCCAACCCCCTCTCCAAGCACGGAGAGGGGGAGGCAGGTCATGGAATAGTTTCTGCTACTGGTATTATGTTCCGACAATCGCGCTGCGGCGTTCCATCATCACGACATCGCGCCACACGCCATCCATCTGCCCGATGCGTTCGCGGATGCCCACTTCGCGGAAGCCACACGCTTTATGTAAGCCGATGCTGGTGACATTTTCAGGGAAAATACCCGTTTGCAGTGTCCAGATTCCGGCGGTTTCAGACGCATCCACCAGCGCCTTGAGCAGCGCCTTGCCAATGCCCCGCCCGCGTGCAGTAGGCGCGATATAGATGCTGTTTTCGGCCACACCACCATAGACGCAGCGATCCGAAACCCGACTCAGCGCCGCCCAACCTAAGACCTGATCACCATCCCGCGCGACTAAACGACAATCGGCGCGGTGGGCGCGATCCCAGGTGTCATAAGCGGGCACGTCAGTTTCAAAGGTCGCGTTTTGGGTAGCGATACCTGCCGCATAAATCGCGGCGACCTGCGGCCAGTCGTCGGGCTGCATGGCGTCAATGATGTAAGCGGGTCGACTCCCGTTTTGCGCTGCCTGGATGAAGGCGATCACGCGATCCCGATCTTTGACACCGGGGACGCTTTCCACGCCGCTCGCCACATCGACCCCCCAGGGATGGATCGCACGCACACGATTCGTGACATTGTCCGGTTTGAGTCCTCCGGCTAACATCAAACGCGGTGTGAGGTCTTTGAGCGCCAAAGCCACTTCGATACTCGCTTCTTCGCCCGTGCCGCCGTAGAGCGCCTCGTGATAGGCATCGAGCAGCAGCGCGGGCAGGCGATCATCTTCCGGCGCAAACCGCAGAAACATCTCGGCCAATTTGAGCGCTTCATCGAGATTCTGCGGGCGGATCGCTTTGATTCCGCGTCCCTTGAGCGAAGCGAGCGTTTCCGGTGTTTCGTAACCGCTCAGTTGCGCCGCATCTAACCCCGCAATGTCGATGATCTCGGCTAGAGTCTCGGTGGTTTCGTTGACGAAGACGCCGATCAGCACCGGGCATTGCTCGCCCAATTCAGCGCGCAGCCCATCGGTGATCGCGCGCGCGGCGTCCGGTTCGAGCGAACGCGGACTCGGCGGGTAGAAATTCAGGCCGAGCATATCCGCGCCCGCCTCGGCACACAGCAGCGCATCTTCAAGCGTTTTCACACCACAAACTTTGACACGAGTCATGGTCAGGAGTCCTCGTTAGACTGGATTGGAACCGAACTAAGGGCGCGCACCTGCGCCGCCACGCTGCCCGATTTTACCAGCGATTCGCCCACGAGCACGGCCCGCGCGCCGACCTGCGCCATCCGTTGCACATCCTCGGCGGTGAAGATACCGCTTTCCGCAACCAATGTCACCGAGTCGGGCATCTGCGCGGCCAGGCGCGCTGTCGTGTTGAGGTCTACATTGAACGTTTTGAGATCGCGGTTATTCACGCCGAGCAGGACCGGATTGATCTTGAGCGCGCGTTCGAGTTCGGCTTCGTTATGCACTTCAACCAGCGCGGTCATGCCGAGATCAGTGATTAGCGCGTAGAGATCGGCTAACTGCGCGTCGTCCAACGCGGCGACGATCAGCAGGATCGCATCGGCTCCGGCGGCGCGGCCCTCATACACCTGATAGGGATCGATCACAAAGTCTTTGCGCAAAACCGGCACATCCACCGCATTTTTCACGGCAGTGAGATAGAGTAAATGACCCTGGAAAAATTGCTCATCAGTCAGCACCGAGATCGCCGCTGCCCCGTTTTGCGCGTAAATCATGCCCAATGACACCGGCTCGAAGTCCGCGATCAAGACGCCTTTCGAGGGCGAAGCGTGTTTGACCTCCGCGATCAGAGCGACAGTAGCGCGGCGCACGGCGGCTCGCATATCGCGCGGAGCGGAAGCCTCAGACGCCTGAGATTTGAGCGTTTCCACGCTCACGCTCACCTTGCGCGCCGCGATCTCCTCGACCTTGTGATCGAGAATCTTATCGAGCACCGTCTGCGTGCGGATAAACGGCGTACTACTACCCATTCGCGCCTAACTCCTGGCTGTAGGCGATCAGCGCGTCGAGCTTCGCCAACGCCTGACCGCTATCAATGATGGATGCCGCCAGCGCGATCCCGTCCTTGAAATCGTCTGCTTTGCCCGCCGTGACCAGCGCCGCACCCGCATTGAGCAGAATCACTTCCCGTTTAGCGGAGTTAACCTCGCCGCTCAAAATACCGCGCAGAATCGCCGCATTTTCGGGCGCATCACCACCCTGCAAAGCGGAGATATGCGCCGCGTTCAAACCCAATTCGAGCGGATTCAGATCATAGGTGCGGACCTCGCCCGCTTCGTAATGACTGACACGATTCGGGCCGGTGGTGGTGAATTCGTCCAGGTTGCCGTAACCGCAGACCACAATCGCGGATTTTGCGCCGAGCGCACCGAGAACATTCGCCAGAAATTCGGTCAAATCCGGTGTGAAGACGCCCATCAATTGCCGCTTGGCTCCGGCGGGATTGGTGAGCGGGCCGAGAATATTAAAGATCGTGCGGACCTTCAACTGACGACGCGGGCCGATGGCGTATTTCATGGCAGGATGCAGCTTGGGCGCGAACAGGAAGCCGATCCCGATTTCATCCACACATTGCCCGACCTGCTCCGGCGTCAGATCGAGATTCACGCCGAGTTCGCCCAACACATCGGCGCTGCCACACTTGCTCGATGCGGCGCGATTGCCGTGTTTGGCGATGCGCACGCCCGCCCCTGCTGCGACAAATGCCGTCGTCGTGCTGATATTGAATGTCCCGGAAGCATCACCGCCCGTGCCGCAGGTATCGAGCAGGTTGGCAGCATCGCTGGTTGTAGGAACCTGCACCGCATTGGCCCGCATGGCGCGCGCGCTGCCGAGGATTTCGGCTTCGGTTTCGCCCTTCATGCGCAGCCCCATCAAATATGCGCCGATCTGCGCTTCGGTAGCGCCACCGGTCATGATCTGGTTCATGACGGTTTCGGCTTCATGATCCCGCAAATGTCCAAACCGGCTGATAATGTCGATAGCGCGTTGGATGGTGATCAAAGGTGTATCGGTTGTCATGGTTATTCCCTTTCAAATTCAAACCTCACCCCTAAATCCCCTCTCCACACGCGGAGAGGGGACTTGACCGCGCACCAGCCTCCCCCTCGCCATGCATGGAGAGGGGGCCGGGGGGTGAGGTTGTCAAATGGTTAAAGTCGATTTTCCAGAAAATTTTGCAACATGCGCAGCCCGAACTTGGTCAGGATGCTTTCGGGATGGAACTGCACGCCCACAATCGGATAGTCTTTGTGGCGCAGACCCATCACTTCGCCCTCTTCGGTGAAGGCAGTCACGATCAGATCGCCCGGTAGCGGTTCCTCCACGATCAGGCTGTGGTAGCGGGTCGCCACAAACGGACTCGGCACGCCGGTAAACAGCGCGGATTCTTTGTGGTAGATCATGCTGGTTTTGCCATGCATCAGGCGCGGCGCGCGCACGACTTGCCCGCCAAAGACCTGCCCGATACACTGCTGCCCCAGGCACACACCGAGCAGTGGCGTGGTCGGTCCCAGTTCGCGGATCACGTCCATTGAGATGCCGCCATCGTCGGGCGTGCCGGGACCGGGCGAGATCACGATCTGCGACGGATTCATGGCGCGAATCTCGTCCAACGTGATCTGGTCGTTGCGGGCGACGGTCAATTCCGCGCCGAGTTCGCCCATCTCTTGCACGAGGTTATAGGTAAAGCTGTCGTAGTTATCGATCAC
>JAFGJA010000223.1 GCA_016929355.1 Anaerolineae bacterium
GATCCGGTGCGGCACGAGACGCGCTTTTTCCGTGTGCGCGAATCCGGTTTCTATGCGTCGGTCAACCTGGATTCGGCTGGCTGTTATCGCACGCCGCGCCTGCCCGCGTTGGCGTTAGAGGTGGCGGCGTTATGGGCGGACGATCCGCCTGATGCCGCGACCATTGTGCAGACCGTCCAGCGTATGTTTGAGCCTGTGCGGGCGTAGGAGTCGCCAGTATGATTCGTTCCTTATACCGTACCGCCGAGGGTGCGCTGGTTCACGATCTGACACCGGCGCAGATCGCCGCCGCTTTGCGCGATGAGTCGGGTTTGTTGTGGGTGGATATCGTTCATGAGCCAGCCGATTCCGCCGAAACACTGCTGCTAACCACCTTCAACTTTCACGCGCTGGCGGTGGATGATGCCTTGAAGCAGTCGCACATCCCCAAAATTGACGATTGGGGCGATTATCTCTATCTTGTGCTGCACGCAGTTGTCTTTGATGACTCGGATGATGATCTGGTCACAACGCTTGAACTCGATCTGTTTCTGGGCAAAAATTATCTCGTGACCCACCAGGGCCAGCCGGTTAGCGCGGTGGATCGCGTGTGGTCATTGGTGGTGCGGGATGAGCGGCATCTGCAAGAAGGGTCGGGCCATCTGTTGTACCGGCTGGCGGATGAACTCGTGGCCGAATACATGCCGACTGTCGAAGCGATTGATGAGGCCATCGATCAGATCGAGGATCAGGTCTTCAGCAGACCGGAAACGACTTTGCTTGAGCGCATTTTCATCATGAAACGCGCCTTATTGCATCTACGGCGCATCATGGCCCCCCAGCGCGAGGTGTTGAACAAACTCGCGCGCGGCGATTACGCGGTGGTGGCGGCGGCCGATCGCATGTTTTTCCGCGATGTGTACGATCATCTCGTGCGGTTGCATGACATCACCGAGAGCCTGCGCGATCTGGTGGGTGGCGTGTTGGATACCTACCTGTCGGTGGTCAATAACCGCATGAACGATGTCATGAAAACGCTCACGATCATTACCACGCTGTTTATGCCCCTCTCGTTTCTGGTCGGGTTTTTTGGCATGAACTTTTTCCAACCGGTGTTTGATCTTGGCGCGTGGACGGGGCAAGCTGCGTTTGGGCTGGTCATGGTGATGATGCTCATCCTTCCGGCGTTCATGGTGGTTTGGATGCGCCGCCGTTTGTGGATGTAATGCGCTCCCATCCCTCCAGCATGGGAGGGGAGAAGAATCCCTGTTGGAAAGTTCCGCCCTGCCTGCGGGGAGGGATTTAGGGTGGGGTCAACTACACCTGCTCCGGCCATTCCGCTAAGGCGGCATTGGCCGTTGAACTCACATCCCCGTGCGGGTCGTCCGTCATCTGGCGGAGGAAGGGCAGCACGCGCGGATCATGGGTTCCTGCCAGGGCGTTAACCGTCGCCTGCCGCACCCACTCGTTATCATCTTCCGATGCTTGCAGCAAACATAAGATAATTATGGCCTGCTTTTTGCCGGTCAGCTTTTGCGCCGCGAAATAACGTTCCTTGTACTCGGAACTATGCAGCAGGGTGCGGATCAACTCCTGTGGCCCGGTTTCGATTACCTCGGTCTGGGCCTCTTTTTTCAGCGAAGAAAGGACTTCGGCTTGTTCCAGGCTGCCGCGCTGGATCACCACCTCGATCCAATGCCACGTTTGCTCCTGAATCCCTTCCCAGGCCAGCGTTTGCCCAAACAGGCGGCGTTGTTCGCTTTCGCGCCGGATATGTTCAATCGTTTCGCGTTTTTTGCGCGCGCGCTCCTTGACGTTTTCGACATGCTGTTGGGCGAGTTCCTGCGTGTGCCGCACCCGATCCCGGTTGGATTCCTCAAGATCGCTTTGCCACTGATCTTCCTGCGTGCGCAACGAGGGCATCCGGCGACGCGACGGGCGGCGATCCAGGCTCAGATGTTCGGCCTCTTGCGGGGTAGACTGTGGGATCGCGCTGTGCCCGCCATTCCCGTGCAGATAGCCCGCCTGTGTTTCCGTGATCCAGTTGGCGAGATGGTCCCAACTATAGAGCAGCGATTCGTGCGCCACTTCGATGTACGGCTGGTTGTTGCGCCCGCGATTGACCGACAGCAGCCGCGCCTTGACCATCTGCCCGATGAAGGCTTGCGTATGGGCATCCCGCACGACGTGCGAAATGGCGGCGCGTTTGCGGGTGACGGTCCCGTCCGCCTTGACTGCGACCAGTTCGCGGAATACATGCGGCATCACTGCGCGTTGCGCGTCGGTCATAGTATTGAACGTGCTGACTGACTGCTGCTCGATAGCTTGCTGTACGCCGCCCAAATCCGCATACGACTGGATCGTCAGGTAGTCATCGGCGCGGCGGCGATAGAGTTCACCGAGCGTATAGGCCATCAGCGCCAGCGAGCCAGGATATTCCACCGTATCCTGCAAAATGCGCGCGGCCAGATCGCCTTCAAAGCGCAGCCCTGCGCGATCCGCCGGGCGTTGGATCATGGCTTCTAACGCCTCACGGGTCGGGGCGGCGAGGGGGAATGTGCTGTTTTCGAGCAGCGCCGCCAGGGGCGCGACGTTGATGCAGTGCCCGTAAAAATCGCTGCGCACCGTCACCAGCACATGCACGCGCGGATGTTGCATGGCTTGCATGATCGCTTCAATAAAGGGCGAGCGGTAATCGTGATCAACGGTGGTGAATAATTCCTCAAACTGGTCGATGAACAGCATCAGCCGCGCGGAGTCCGGTTGGCGTTTGAGGACGTGCGTACAGAAATTCAGCAGCAGTTCCGGTGTTTCGTAAAGACGCTGCGCCAGTTTGTGCCCCTCCACATCGGGATTGCGCAGCAGAGTCGTGACCAGCGCCGTGAACGGATTGCCCACGCCCAGGTTATCCGGCGTAAACGGGATCGGAATCCAGCGATGATCGGTGGCCGTTTCGCGCAGGCGGGGGATCAAGCCCGCGCCGACCAGGGACGATTTGCCACTGCTGCTGGCCCCCACTACCGCGACGAATTGATTATCACGCACCCGTGCCGCGAGTTTATCGGTTTCTGCGCCGCGCCCAAAGAAGATCGACGCATCTTTGGGTTGGAACGCGCGCAAACCGGGGAAGGGCGATCCTTGCCAGAGCGGGAGCGGTTTGGGCTGCGGCGAGCGCTGCACATAGGACTGATCTTCGATGACGGTGGCGATCAATGTGCGGAGCTGTTGGTCAAGCTGGGCGCGGAACTCGTCCGGCAGAGTGTATTGGGTGAATTGTCCGGCGCGTTCAGCCGGGGGAACCGATTCGAATTCGTCCCGGAAGAACAACTGCGCGCGCCGGTACTGGCTGAAGCGCTCGATCAACTGCGGATTATCAAGCCGGATCGCCGGGGGGCGTATGCGCTGGTAGGCTAGCAGGTGCGGCGGGCGCTGGTTTTTGATGATTTCGCGCGCGTTATGGTAAACAAACGCCGTGCTGGACGAATGCGATTCGCCCTCGATAGCACACGGCGCGCCGAGATGCGACCAGGCGACGAGGATCACAATGTCGCATTGATTGGGCAAGATCGCGTTCGGTGCGGGCGTGATCGTGTCGTCATAGCTGCTGGCTTCCCACAGAATGGTATCCAGCGTGATCGACTCGCGCGTAAACTGGCGGCGCAGGTCGGGATCATATTGCAGATCGTCGATCACCTTGAGCGCAATCGCGCGTTCGTCGGGTATATCGTTTGGCGCAGAGATGAAAATGCGTATATGACGCGGGTCAGCCATAGGTATTTTTTCCGCCAGATAACAAGATAAATAGCGTGTGAAATAAAATCCTACTTCGATTATAGGTCGGGGCGGTTACAAACTCAAATTATACCAACCGGTGGCGGTCATACAATTGCTCTCCCTCTGGGCCTATGCTATGCTACGGTTACCGTAAAAATTAAATTTATACTGAGGAGGTTGTATGTCGTCGCAAGCGATGGGGCTATTTGTCATCGGGAGCATTCTCATTGTCGTCGGCCTGTTTTTACCGGCGGCCACCTGTGACGCGAGTGGTATGTATTACTGCAATAAAGACAATATCGCCTTGTTCCAATCGGATTATTTCAAAGACCCCTATGAATTTTCGGAGGGGATCAACGCCCACTTTTTCCCGATCATGCTGGTGGTGATGTGTCTGGTAGTTCTGACAAATGCCAGCCAGGATCGCGGGGTATTTCCGGTCACGATTGCCTTATTCGGGATACTGGCATTTTACTTTTTCCTCATCTGGGATGAGATTGACCGGAGCAGCGCCTTATCGGTGGGCTTTGCCTGGATTGTCCTGTTTTTGGGCGCGGGCTTGATTCTCTGGGGCGGGTATCAGACGCGCGCACGCCGTCACAATTATGCTGCGTATGCCCCGGCATCTGGCGCGGCATCGTCCACTGAGTCTACGGGGAGTGATTGGTTATCATGAACGCGGCACAAATCAAAACTCTGGCGTTGATCGGGGTGTTGCTCATGGCGGTGGGCGCGTTTTTGCCGCTCGAACGGGAAAGTGATTCCTGGGCGGATCAGGCGCTTTTTTCGTTTGATCGCTTCGATGGATCGAGCACATCGCGTTCGATCCGTAACGGCCTGACGGATAATCTGTGGGGCATCAGCCTGTTTATTCTGGCGGTCACGACGGCTTACGCGGCGCTCAATTTTGACGGGCTGGGCGGCATGGTCACGATTATATTTGTCTATCTCGTGCTGCTCTTTTATCTCTTTGTGGAATGGGAAATGAAGCTCAGTTTTGGCTGGCTGTTTTTGTTTGGCGGCTGGCTGCTGATCGCTGTCGCCAACTTCCAGCATGGGCAGCTGCCCTCTGAGCCGCTTATGCCCAGGCCGAGCAAACCTGCCGCCGATTTGGGCCGGTTCAGCCCGCCCTCTGAATAAGGTGTATATGTAGGGGCGGCTCTGAGTAACTGCCAGTTGCCGCTTTCTCCCGCAAGCAGACCTCACCCCCTGGCCCCCTCTCCGCAAGCAAAGAGGGGGAATCAAGTCCCTCCCTGCCTGCGGGGAGGGATTTAGGGTGGGGTCACATGATCCGTTTTGCCCACCCCAAACAAGTTGTGATTCCGGTGCGAACGATGTAAGATTAGCGCGTTACCAGCGATCTACACCCAACTAAAGACGCGCGCTATGTCCCATATATTTATCAGTTACAGCAAAAAAGATATTGAGTTCGCTCGCTATTTACGCGATTTGCTCGAAGCCGAGGGCTACGGCGTCTGGATGGATGAAACGCGCCTTGTGCCCAGTGAACAATGGTGGCCGACCATCGAACGCAACATCGAAACGTGTGCTGCGTTCATTGTGATTATGTCGCCCAATTCGCGTGTGTCACGTTGGGTTGAGCGTGAAATTCTCTATGCCGAAAGTGATGAATTACACAAGCCGATTTTCCCGGTGCTGCTTAAAGGGCGTGTCTGGCCCCGGCTGGCCGATATTCAATACAGTGACATGAAAAGCGGTTTGGGGGCTGCGTTGCCGCCGTTGCTCATTAACGGGTTGCGCCGCGCGAAGGTTCCGGTTGGTGAGCGGGCGATAGTGCCGCCGCCTCTGCCCGGTGATCCGATCAGTGGTGTAGTTCCACTCCCATCCCAACCAACCAACCGCCGCACAATCTACACGATCTCTGCTGTGATCGCGCTGATTGTCGTTGCCGCAGTTGTCATCGGCCTGATCGCTTTAAGTGGTGGGGATGATGACAATCCAACGCCATCAGCAACGCAGGGAGCAAGTGTACCAACCGATACGCCGGAACCCGCAATCACGACGCCCGCGCCAACGGATACCGCCGAACCGACGCAAACCCAGACGCCATCCGAC
>JAFGJA010000224.1 GCA_016929355.1 Anaerolineae bacterium
AAGGATGGCTAACAGTGGACCCCATCATCACTACCCACGCCCTGACCCGAACATACCTTTCCGGGCAAGAAACCATTTACGCCGTGCGTGATGTCAGCATCGCCATTCCAGACCGGCAGATCACGGCGTTTGTAGGGCGTTCTGGTTCAGGGAAAACAACCCTGCTGAATCTGTTAGCCGGACTGGATCAACCTACATCGGGCGAAATCTGGTTTAGCGGTGATCGTTTTGATACCCTCAGCCAAGCCGAATGTATCACCATGCGCAAAAACCACATGGGCTTTGTGTTTCAAAGTTTCGGCTTGCTGCCCTTATTGACTGTCGCTGAAAATATAGCGCTCACGCTGCGGATTCAAGAACTGAGCGCGCGCGAACGTAACCAGCGCATTCAGGAGGTTTTAGAGTGGGTAGGGCTATCCCGGCGCAGCCAGCACCGCCCCGCCGAACTGAGCGGCGGCGAACAACAGCGCGTCGCCATTGCCCGCGCGCTGGTCAAAAAACCGCGCCTGATTCTGGCAGATGAACCCACCGGCCAGATTGATCGCTATACCGGCAAGCGGATCATCACCCTGTTACAACGCATTGTCGAGGAGCAGCACATCAGCATTGTTATTGCCACCCACGATCCCCAAACGATGCAGGCCGCGCAAACGGTCTTTGAACTCCGCGATGGGCAGATTATCGATCCCTAAAACCGAAAATCGTTACGCTCTTTTGATCATTTGTGGTAACACCGGGTATAATGAATCAGCATAAAAATTAAGACTCGAATGAATATGCAAAACTCATGGTCAATCTAAGACAACTTGAAGAACTCCGTTTGCTGGCCCGTGTCGCCGATCTGTATCATGTGCGCGGCCTCAACCAAAAAGAAATCGCGGAACGACTCGCGCTCTCGCAAGCTACCATTTCCCGCTTGCTGAAACGCGCAGTAGCGGAAGGTATTGTGCGGATTACCGTCAGTATGCCGCCGGGCGTCCATACCGCACTGGAAACTGCGCTGCGCGATCACTACAACCTGCTCGATGCCATTGTCGTGGATACGGAAACAGATGACGAAGCCTCCCTCCAACATGGGTTAGGCGCGGCGGCGGCGTTTTACCTGGAAAATACGATCAAAAAGAATGACATCATCGGCATTTCGTCGTGGAGTGCGACTCTGTTGCGCATGGTGGCCGCCATGAATCCCCTGGCGCGTTCGCTTGATGTGCGCGTCGTGCAGATTCTGGGCGGGGTAGGCCGGGCCGATGCGGAAGTTCACGCTACCTATTTGACAGATCGATTAGCCAAACTGGTGCTGGGTACGGCCTCATTCCTCACAGCGCCGGGTGTACTCGCCTCCGCCGATGCGCGCGCTGTCCTCAGTTCCGATCCGTATGTGGCCGAAACACTCGCGCTGTTTGATCAGATTACGCTGGCCTTAGTTGGCATTGGCTCGCTCCAACCCTCCGAACTGCTGGCGAGCAGTGGTAACATTTTCTCCGAACAAGAACTGGACGACCTCCGCGCCGGGGGTGGTGTGGGGGATGTCTGCCTGCGTTTCTTCGATATTAACGGTAAACCGGTGCTGACACCGCTCAATGACCGGGTAATGGGCATGGCCTTGCCGCAGTTGAAACACGTCCCGCGCACGGTGGGCATTGCCGGGGGGCAGCGCAAACATGCCGCGATTCAGGGAGCGCTGCGTGGGGGCTGGATCAATGTCCTGATCACAGATCGCGTCACCGCCGATTACCTGATCGAACACGCCCGTTAACCACACCATCAGTCTGACTTCATAGCAAGCCCCATCCTAACGTAACGCAATTTAGCCGCGCCTAGGTCTTGACAAATTTCAAGCAAATGGTGTACTCTTTAATTATGCTGAATTTTATTTTGATATTGAATATTTATTCACATAATCTATGCGCCCATAATTTTGCCGGTTCGTCATCAGCCGATTCAGGATTCATTCGAATACTAACTTGACAAGCATCGATCAAACGTTGTATTCTGATCGAAACGTTTGCGCAATCGTTTCGATAGCAGGTTATTATGCCAACCATTCGTGATGTAGCTCGTGTTGCCGGGGTGTCAACCTCCACCGTTTCGCATGTGATTAACGAGACGCGCTTTGTCAGTCCCGAAACACGCGCGCGGGTTTTGGAGACCATGAAAACCCTGAAATACAGCCCGAACCGGTTAGCCAGTAGTTTGCGCAGCAATCAAACGCTTACCTTGGGTGTGTTGCTGCCCAACAGCGCCAATCCCTTTTTTGCGGAAATTCTGCTTGGCATCGAATCCACCTGCTTTGACCGGGGCTACAACTTCATTCTTGGCAATGCCAACGATGATCCCAAACGCGAACTCGATTACCTGAGAGTGTTGATTTCGCGGCAGGTTGACGGCATTTTGCTGATCTCAACCGGATCATACGACGAATCCATCGCGTTTTTGATAGAGCAACAGGTTCCGGTGGTCGTTGTGGATCGCGCGCCGGGGATCGAATCCGTGACCGAAATTTTCACCGATAACAAGCGAGGCGGCTTGCTGGCAACCCAACACCTGATCGAATTGGGACATACAGCCATTGCGTGTATCACAGGGCCGTCATTTTTAACCCCCAGCGCGGAACGTGTCGCAGGCTACAAACAGGCGATGAATCTTGCCGGACTGCACGTCTACGATGATTGGATCGTCATAGGCGATTTCCAGCACAGCAGTGGCTATGTTGCCTGTGAACAACTCTTAGCGTTGGATCACCCCCCAACGGCGGTATTTGCGTGCAATGATTTGATGGCGGTGGGGGCGTTGTGTGCCATCCACGAGGCCGGGTTGCGCGTGCCCGATGATATTTCGATCATTGGCTACGACAACATCCCGCTCGCCTCGTATACGATTCCACGCCTGACAACAATTGCCCAACCCGCGCGCGAAATCGGCAATTTAGCCGTGATGCGTTTAATCGACGCTTTGCGCAGTGATGAAGGCTGCGCCGCTCGTGAATGTTTACCGGTCAATCTCGTCAAACGTGACTCATGTAAAGCGTTAACCTGAATCACCCGTTCAAAATTTGAATACCGATCCCGGTATGTTTGTTTGGAGGAACTTTTTTACGTATGCACTATGACCGTTTAATCAAGAAATTTTTGACCGTTGCCCTCTTATCAATCACCCTGCTCAGTCTATCAGGCTGTGTCATCGCCACTGTGCGCTCACTGGATGAGGATGAAGAAGCCAAAGCCGGGTTTAACAGCGAAGATTACGTCGCTGACATTTGGGAAAGTCGCGTGCTGCCCACCTATGCTGAAGACGCCCTGGATATTACCGAGCTATTGGCACAGATCACGGCCAATGAAGAACAGGCCATCGCGGATCACGGGCATCGTTCCGGCACTGGCGCGTATAGTTTTATGGTGCGCGGGACCGGCCAAATCCTCACCTTTGATACATCATCACGCGCAGGATTAGCCACCATCGATCTCGATCCGCCGGATGGCACGCCCGATGTCACCCTGACCATTGGCCCCTTGATCAAAATCAGCCAGCGCGCCAGCGTGCGCGACGCAGTGGGGTTCATCGAATATGGCAACTTTGTGAACCAACAGGAATTTGCGGACGTAGCGAACGCGATGGGCGATCAGATCATAACGATGCTGGCGGAACGATTCGGCGCGGAAAACGCCGATGCGATCCGTGAGCTAGACCCGGCCAGTATTGAGGGCAAAACGATCACCTTCGTGGGCGCTTTTTCCCTGGACAATCTGGCTGATGTGCTGGTCGTGCCGGTGGATATTGAGGTGAGTGACTGATGGCGGCAGCAACTCCAACCCAAACGCCGCTCGATAATGTCATTCTGCGGGCGGAAAAAGTCACCAAAATTTATCCCGGTACAACCGCGCTCGATAACGTTGATTTCAACATCTACCGGGGCAAAGTCAACGTTTTGATCGGCGAAAACGGCGCGGGTAAATCGACCCTGATGAAGATTATGGCCGGGGTTGAGCAACCCACTGAAGGGCGCTTGCTGCTCGAAGGTCAGGAAATTGATCCCAAGAATCCGCGCGAAGCGGAACAACACGGCATCGGCATCATTTACCAGGAGTTGAATCTGTTCCCCAATTTGAACGTGGCTGAGAATATTTTCATGGCCCACGAACACACATTAGGGGGAGCCGTGATCCGGCACGGGGAGCAAGAGCAGCGTGCCCGCGAACTTCTGGCAAAGTTGGAACAGCCGATTAACCCACGCACGATGGTGCAAAATCTGCGTATCGGCCAACAGCAGATCGTTGAAATTGCCAAAGCGCTGGCGTTAGATGTCCGCATTTTGATCATGGACGAACCAACCTCGGCCCTGAGTAATTCCGAAGTGGAAATCCTGTTCCATGTGATCGAAGACCTCAAAGCAACCGGCGTATCGATCATCTATATTTCGCACAAGCTCGAAGAACTCATGCAAATCGGGGACCACATTACTGTGCTGCGCGATGGGAAAAAAGTGGCTGAAGCGCCGATGGCTGAGGTCGATTTGCCCTGGATGATCGAGCGCATGGTCGGGCGTGATACCGCCGCCAGCTACCAACCACCCGCCCATGAATTCGGCGAAATCATCCTGCAAGCGGAAGATGTCACCCTGCCCAAGCTAGGCGGGGGCTATCTGCTGGATCATGTGTCATTCTCGCTGCGAGAGGGCGAAATTCTCGGCATCTATGGCTTGATGGGAGCCGGACGCACCGAATTATTTGAATGTGTGATGGGGCTGCATCCAACAGCTTCCGGCAAGATGTGGTTAGGGGGGCAAGAACTGCGCGGCCTCATTGATCGCCGGATCACACAAGGCTTAATGCTCATCCCCGAAGACCGGCAGCGTGAAGGCTTAGTCCAGGAATTATCAGTAGCCGATAACATGCTGATGGCGAGTCTCAAACGCTTTTTCAATGGTTTGTTTCTATCCAAAACACAGATCACCAACAGTGTCAGCCGCATGATTAACGAGTTGGCGATCAAAGTGTCGAATCCCCAAAACCTGATTTCTTCGCTGAGTGGGGGCAATCAACAAAAAGTCGTGGTGGCGAAATCGCTGCTCACCGAACCCAAAGTGCTGCTGATGGATGAACCCACACGCGGGATCGATGTGGGCGCGAAAGAAGAGATTTTTGACATTGCGCGTAATTTAGCCCGTCAGGGGTTAGGCGTGATGTTTGTCTCAACCGAACTCAAAGAAATTATGGCGATTGCGGATCGCATTATTGTGATGTCCAAAGGCCGGATTACACAGGAATTTGATCGCGCCGACGCAACCCAACAGGCGTTAGTTGAAGCCTCGGCCATCGGGCACGAACTGGCATGAAAGGAATTAATTTAAACAATGAACGACGCTAAAGTAAAAAATGCCCCCACGTCAAATACTGATTTATTGGATAATTTGCGCAGTCAATTAACGCTACGTGGGTTACTCATTCAACTTCGCACCTTTATCGCGTTGATCATCCTGTTTACGTTTTTTGCGATGATCTCCGATCCCTTCCTGAAATCGACCAATCAGGTCATTCTGGCGAAACAGGTAGCGATTAATGCCATTCTGGGCCTCGGTATGACCTTTGTCATTTTGACCGGCGGGATTGATCTGTCGGTGGGCGCAGTCGTTGGCTTAACCGGGATGATCGCCGGGGGTTTAATCCACGAGGGGTTAGTGCTGGAACCACTCAACAAGGTCATTTACTTCAATGTCTGGATTGTCGGTTTCCTCGCCATCCTGGTCGGCATGTTCGTGGGCTTGATCAATGGGATTCTGGTCACACGTTTTAATGTCGCCCCCTTCATCGCCACGCTGGGCACGCTCTATATGGCGCGCGGCTTTGCGCTGCTGCGTAATTCTGGCGCAACGTTTCCCAATCTGGTAGGCGATCCCGACCTGGGCAATACCGGGTTTGAGAAACTCGGCGGGGAAGGCATCGCCATGTTGGGTTTAGATATTCCGTATTCCATCTTCATCATGATTGGGCTGGCCGCGCTAGCCATGTTCATCACACTAAAAACCCCGTTTGGCCGCCAGGTGTTCGCCATTGGCGGCAATGAGCGCGCGGCGCAGCTTTCCGGTGTGCGCGTCAAAACCGTTACGCTGATGACCTACGTGATCAGTGGGTTCTGCGC
>JAFGJA010000225.1 GCA_016929355.1 Anaerolineae bacterium
CACAGCGCACGGCGGCTCGATCTGGGCGGCGAACAATCCCAAAGCCGCAGGCGGCGGCGCGACGTTTAGCTTTGTACTGCCCCGCCACGAATAAGGCGAAATCAACCTCCCCAAAGACTATAACTTGTGCGATAATCTAGCGGTCTACGCTATAAGGAGCCATGCATGTCTCAAGTTGTCAGAACCACTTTGTCTTGTACGCAATGCGGCACATCATTTCCGGCGGTTGTTGAACAAATCATTGATGTGGGGCGCGATCCCCAGGCCAAACAACGCTTTTTATCCGGGCGAGTCAACATGATCGCGTGCCCGCAATGCGGCCATACTTTCGCGGTGGGCACGCCGTTACTGTATCACGATCCGGCCAAGAAACTGCTGATCATTCATGTGCCGATGCAGCTCAGTATCGCGGCGCAAGAGCGCGAGCGCGTGATCGGTGATCTGACGCGCCGGGTAACAGACAGTGTCCCGCCGGCGCAGCGTGGCGCATATCTGCTGAATCCCAAACAAGCGCTGACCATCCCCGGTATGATCGATATGATTCTGGATGCCGATGGGATCACCGAGGAAATGCGCGAAGCCCAGCGTGCGAAAATGCAGGTTTTGAATATGTTCCTGCAAACCAGGCCGGATGGTTGGGCGACGTTGATCGAGGAACAAAACGACAAGATCGATGAAGAATTTTTCCAGATCGTGATCTCGACCATTCAAAACGCTGCCGACACCGGGCGGCCTGAGATGGCTGAAGCGTTGAGCGGGCTGTATAACTTCCTGCTGCAAAACACAACCGGCGGTCAGGCCATTTTGCAGGCGATGCAGGCGCAGGAAGCCTCGTTCCAGCAAGTCGCCGCCGAACTGCAAGCGATGGGCGAAGACATGACGCGCGATCAATTCACGGACTTTGTGCTGAATTCGAGGGACGATGATCACCGTTTGCAAGCCATCGTGAGCCTGATCCGCCCGGCGTTTGATTACGGCTTTTTCCAGGCATTGACCGCGCGCATTGATGACGCAGAAGGCGAAGAAAAAGAGAAATTGCTGGTGCTGCGCGAACGCTTGAATCTTTTCACCGCCGCCATTGATGAGCAAACGCAGATCGTGTTGCAGCGCGCAACAGAAACCCTGCGCCTGATTATCAACAGTCAGGACATTGACGCGGCGATTCGTCCGCGCCTGGATCAGATTGATGATACGTTCCTGGCGGTGCTGCAAGCGAATATTCAGCAGGCGGAACAAGCCGGTGATACGGCGACACTCGAACGGTTGCAGCAGGTATTGGATCGCGTCCTCGCCATTATCCGCGACAGCGCGCCGCCGCAGATCAAGCTGATCAACGAGATCATGACGCAGGAAAATGACGATGCAGCGTATGCCTTGATCGAGGCACGCGCGCCGCAGTTTGGGCCAGAACTGCTCGATCTGATGGATGCCGTTGCGGACGATCTAGAGGAAAATGATCAGGCGGAAAACGCGGAACGACTGCGCGATTTCGCCGATTTCGCCGCCGAACACATCGGTGACGCACCGCAGTTCGGGCCGGGTTCGCATCACCATCCCCACGATCATGACCACGATCACGCCCACAGCCACGATCACGGCGACGAGGAATAGGCGCTTGGCAGGGGCTGAATCAGCGCACTTGCGGATTTAGCCCCTGCTACGTTAATCCCGTTAGTCCCTCCCCGCAGGCAGAGCGGGATTTAGGGTGGGGTCAAACGGCTTACCGCACGGCAGGCCGGTTTTTCAACAGATAGGCTTGTGGATTGACATAATCCCGGCGGAGCTGTGTTCGATCCAGCTTGGGCCAATCATACGGCGCAGTTTCCAGAATCGTCGTCGGGCTGAGATCAAAGTGCAAGTGATACGCGAAAATACCTTCCGCATTCCCAACCTTGCAAATCTGCTGTCCGCGCACCACGCGATCCCCGGCGCGCACCTTTATATCTTCCACATGCGCATACCGCGCATACATCACCTGGCCGGTAGTCAACAACGGATCGTGGCGAATCACGATCACATTGCCCCACCCCACGAGCCGCGCCGCATAGGTCACAATGCCGGACGCCGCCGCATAGATCGGCGAATGGGCGTCCGCATCCCAATACGGTTCGTTCAGGTTGAGGTCCGCGCCGGTGTGATACGCCTCGCCGGAAGTCCCCACCCGGTACAGGCTGTCGAAGCCCGTCGCATCGAACCATTCGCCGGGCCAGATGGCGCTGGACGCGCGCTCGCTGGCTGTACCTACCGGCGAATCGTAACCATCGGCCAGATAGCGCTCGGTCGGCGTAATGCCGAGAATCTGCCGCCAACGCAACGGCGCAAACGCGATCTCGGCGTTGGGTTCGCCGGTGAGATCGTTCATGAACACGACGCCCGCGCGCACATTGTTCGCATCAAACTGGTAAATGCCCAACGGAACCCACAAATCATAATAGTTTGATTGGCTGAGTGGAATTTCGATTTCGGATGTCGTGCTGGCAACGCCGTGTAATTTGAAACGCGCCCGGCTCGTTGTGGCATGGAGCGAGGGCACAAATGCGGACAATTCATACCATCCGCTTACGGCAAGCTGCGGGTCCCACCGCGCCCAGACGGAGCTACTGGTCGCTGCCGTCGGCTTATATTTGATGGTATATCCGCTAGGGCTGGTATACGACTGGAACAAATCCGCTACATTGGCGCTGCCATGTGCGCCATCACGATACTGGGCGCTGTTCGGGGCAACGATGACTTCGATCCCGTAGCGGCCATCACCCGTGACCGGCGGCGGATCAATCGTACCATCATCCATCGGCTTATCGATGGCCGGGAACTCAACCGGGCCAATCACGCCAAAGCGCCACCAGCTAATCCCCTTTGCGCCATGCCGGGCAATCGCATATTCACGCCCTGCCGCGATCTCGTTTTTGGGCGCGTGCCCTGGCAGAACCGGGAACACCGGCAGCCCATAATCACCCCAGGTGAGAAAGCCTTCGTCCAGCACCTCCGCCATTGGGCGCTCAAAGGTGTTCCAATACAACTGCAAATGCACGCTGTTGATAAAGGGCCGCCATTCTTCGGGGAAAATGTGCGGTTTGTGCTGCGGGCGCGGATCAATCGCCATGCCGATGTGAAAACGCCCGCCTACCCCGCGCCGGATGCGCGTCATCAAGGGCCGGATCGGATCGCGGCCAACGGTCCAGAAGCCGGAGAACGGCTCAATATCCAGCACCATCGATTTGACGCCGGGCCGGTTGCACACTTCGATAATCCGGTCCGCTTCGCCTTCGACATTCCGCCCTTTCACCACCGCCCAGGCGTGAAACTCCATGCCGTTCGCTTCCAGCACGCGCACCCATTTATCCACACTGGCAACATTATCAATCGCCAGATTGCGATCATCATCGAACACACCCTGGAAATGTTCACCATCGCTGGTTTTCACCCAGACTTGCGTCACGTTGGGGGCCCAATTTTTCAGCGTGCGCACCAGGTCTTCAATCGTATCTTCAGCAATCACATCACCGCGCCAATGCCAGATTGCGACTTTGCCATCATAGGGCGTTGCCATACTGCTCGCTCCTTATATAGTTAAATCATCACATCCAATGCTAGTTCGCATGGTAGTACGAAACGCGAAAAATGACAAAATCCCCATGATCCGGCGCAGACCCCCCTGCATACAAAACGGCGGACCAATTGGCCCGCCGCTTCGCTAGAGATAATACCGAGTACTGTGTGTGATAAGAGCGATAAGAGGGGTTAGTTGAGCTTCTTCACCTTTGTCTCTCGACCTTCCCAACCTACCGGGTACAGCGCCAAATCCAGCGCCGCCCACAGGCGTCGGGCTTCGAGTTCGGTCAATTCGACACGCCACGAATCGCGCTGTATCCATCCTACCAATGTATACTGATCCTCGCCGCTACGCACGATGTCGCCATGCGTGGTGATCGACGGGCTGGATGGCGAACGCAGCGGAGCCGTAGCCGCGAGGCCCGTTACCATC
>JAFGJA010000226.1 GCA_016929355.1 Anaerolineae bacterium
AGGGCGAACACATGACGAACCACAGGTTCGCGTTCGCCCCTACGTGATCATGCGAAATCTATTTGTTTTCTCCATAAGATGGTTTTTACCGCCGCAACTCATCCAACCGATCCAGGCTGGCGGTATACTGCTGCTCCAAGTGATCCGCCAGCTCTTGCAGTAGATCGCGCCCGCGATGCGCCGCCAGTGACGCCTGAATCTTGAGCGACATCATCTCGCCGTTAAACAATTCGCTGCGCCGGAACCGCAATTCCCCGCTGCGGCGTGCCATCTGCTCGGTGATCTGCTGCAACTGGCGCAACTGCAAAACCGCGATTGGTTCGTCAATCGTCACGCCTTCAGGCTGCGCGGCCAGCGTGCGCAGCGTATCAATATCACGCTCCGAATAGGCATTGTTGATTTCGGCCATCAAACGGTTACGACGTTGGCGCTCAACCGGATCGGTGGTCAGATCGGGGTGAAAGCGCCTGGCGAGCGCGCGATAAAGCTGTTTGAGGTCTTGCTTCTGTTCATCCGTGCTGCCCTCTGCATCCGGTAGCGCCTGGAACAGCGCATCAAAACCGGCCTCCTTTTTGCGCGGATCGCGCCAGGTGCGTTTGAACTGCTCCTCAACCGGCACATAATCGTCCGGCGGCGTCCACGTCGTCCACTTGGAGCCAGTCTGCGGCTGGTACAGCGCGGGATTGATGCGCCGTTCCTTCTCGATCTCCGCGATCATGTCCTGGATCATAGCCAGTTTTTCCTGGCGAGGCCGGATCAGGCTGTCGTAGCGCGCGGTGAAATCCTGCATTTCCTTTTCAATATCGAGGATTTCGGATTCGAGATCAGCGAGTTCGGCTTCCTGTTGGGCGATTTTGAATTTGAGGGTTTCGATCTGCTGTTGGGTGTCCATGATCATCCAGCCTGGTATAAGATCGCTCGATGATCCCATACTATAACGCGGGGCAGGATCATGAAAGCCCTGTGTTTTGGGGGGATTTTCGTTATAATGGCCCGGATGCTGATTCCATCTCCCCGATCACGCGGCAACTTACGTCGTGTGGACGGGTTAATATTTAATGGACAATGGCCGTTATGCATCATGCTGACGGCTGATTGTTGCAGACTAACAGCTAGTTTAGGAGATTCCGATGCGTATTCTTGTTCTAGGTGGTGATGGCTATCTAGGTTGGGCTACCGCCATGTATTTTAGCAACCGCGATCATGAAGTCGCGGTGGTCGATAATTTCAAGCGCCGTCTGATGCACGCCGAGCGCGGCACGGACACCCTGACGCCGATTGCCTCCTTGCACAAGCGCGTGGACGCCTGGCAAGAAGTCACCGGCAAGCAGATCGACATGTTCATTGGGGACATCAAAGATTGGTTTTTCATCAGCAAAGTGATCCAGGACTTTCAACCGGAAGCGATTGTTCACTACGGCGAAATTCCCAGCGCGCCTTACTCGATGATCGACGTGCATCATGCCGTTGACGTGCATGAAAACAACGTCAATGGGACGCTCAATGTCTTGTGGGCGATGCACCAGTTTGCGCCAGAAGCGCACCTGATCAAACTCGGTACGATGGGCGAATACGGCACGCCGAATGTGGACATCCCCGAAGGCTACTTCGAAGTCGAATTTCGCGGGCGCAAAGATGTGCTGCCGTTCCCCAAACAGCCGGGATCGTTCTATCACCTGACGAAAGTCCACGACAGCAATAACATCATGTTCGCCTGCAAAATCTGGGGCTTGCGCGCTACCGATTTGAATCAGGGCGTGGTGTACGGGATTGAAACGCCGGAATCGAATCTGGATGATCGCCTGCTGACCCGCTTCGACTACGATGAATCGTTCGGGACCGCGCTCAACCGTTTCTGTGTGCAGGCCGTCGCCGGGATTCCGATCACGTTGTTCGGCAAGGGCCAGCAGACACGCGGCTATCTCAATATCCTCGATACGCTGCAATGTGTCGATATCACGGCGCACAACCCGCCCGCACCGGGCAAGATGCGTGTCTTTAACCAGTGGGTCGAGCGCTTCAGCGTGCTTGATCTCGCGCAGCATGTCAAAGTGGCTGCCGAAAGCGTCGGCATTGATGTGAAGATTGCCCACTACGAGAATCCGCGCGTCGAAGCCGAAGTGCATTACTACAACCCCGATCACAACGAACTCTACGATCTCGGTCTCAAGCCGCATCTCCTGGATGATTCGCTGGTCGAGCAGGTGATCAATCGCGTGGTGCAGTACAAGGATCGTATTGTGACCGATTCGATTGTGCCGCGCATCTACTGGAAAAAAGGTGACTCCGACGAGTACGTGGCGATCACCGAATATGAGGAAAACGGCCAGTAGTTGTGGCCCCCTGAATAGGTTTGTCCGGTACAGTGTTCTATGTTTGATGTGATTTTTGTAGGGGCCGACCAGCGTGTCGGCCCAGGGTGTCAGAAGCGCACATGATGTCGCGCTGACTCAACCGGGAGCACACATTGGTGCTCTCCTACAAGAACATCGCGTAGACTTTAAGGGCGTGTATGGAAAGGATAAACCCCCATCCCCAGCCCTTCCCCCGCAAGCAGAGGCAGGGAGAAGAATCTCTGTTGGGAAGTCCCGTCCTGCCTGTGGGGAGGGATTTAGGGTGGGGTCAAACGGTTTTCCGCACACGCTCTAAATCCCCCTCTCCAAGTACGGAGAGGGGGTGTTTCAAATACCCATGTCGTCATTTCTCCGCATGAAACTTTCCTGAAATTCCCATTCACCGCAACATCCGCGCCTGATTTACGGTATGATCAATACTGGGGGGCTGTGCAGACATGACCGCACAGCTTGTTTGTACGGGTTTACGGCTTTTCAAATTCAAGTATTGTGGAGAGATTATGCAACGACTAAACACACGATGGTGGGTGCTGTTGGTGATCGCGCTGGTGTTGGGTCTGGCGCTGGTCGCGTGTGGCGGCGATGATGGGGACAACAAGAATGAAGGTGACGGCGATCAACCCGTCCCGGATCAATTGCCCACCGATCAAACTGTGCCCGAACAACCGACGCTCGATCCGGCAGAAGCAACGGACATGCCCAGTGTGGCTAGCGAATCGATGGCGACCCCCTTTGCTCCTTTGCCCGAACTGGCCTATAACGATGCGGTTGATACGGCGCGGGCTGATCTCGCGGTGCGGCTGGATGTGCGCCCGGTGGAGATCGAAGCCTTATCTGCGGAGAGCGAAGTGTTGCTCGGCCAACCGGCACTATGCCCCGCACTGCCTGATGTCGAACTTGACCTCTATTACGTCTATTTGCAGTATAAGCGCTTTATCTACCCCTATCAGGTCTATTTACCGGCTGATCCCAGCGCGGCGATGGTCGTGGAAGCCTGCGAGGATGTCTTCATTGATGAAGAAGTGCTGTATATTCCCACGCCCGATTCGCGGGTGGCGATCAGTGATCTGGTCGTGGCCGATCTCATCGAGCGCGGGGTGGATACAACGCAGGGCGCATTTCAACTGGTCCGCGAAATGACCTGGACGGATGCGAATCTCGGCTGTCCGATTCTGCCGGGACAGGACGCGCCCCAAACCGTGATTCAGGCCGGTTTCCTGATGCTCTACGAAGTGAACGGCATCACCTACGAATATCACACGGATGATACCGGCGATCAGGTGGTGTATTGCGAACCGCCGCCCGGTTATGCCACGCCCGCCGACTTGATCGCGGCGCTGCAAGAGGATGAAGCCGCCGCCGCGCGGATTGTTGAAGATGAGGTCGCGCGGGTCGAAGGGCTGACCGGCGAAGGTACATTAGTGGCGCTCACGGACTTCGATTATCTCATCGGTGTCTTTGGCTTTGGTTCAACCGAACAGGCGCGTGCCGCCGCCACCTTAATTACCGATACGAGTGTCTGGCGGGCCTTTGTCTCGGATCAGGTCTTGATCGTGCTGTACGATGCCAGTCCGCCTGCATACAGTCTCTTATTGAAGTACAGCGACGAAGTTGATCTCCCGGCGCAACCGTCCGGCGATCCGACCCCTGACCCGGCGGCGGATGGGGCGTAATCATTTGCAATGCTAAACGCGTGTATGGAAAAGATAAACCCCCATCCCCAGCCCTTCCCCCGCAAGCAGGGGCAGGGAGAAAAGCAGGTTTTTGAAGTCCCGCCCTGCCTGCGGGGAGGGATTAAGGGAGAGGTTGATCACCATTTCAAACGACCTCTGACTCCCCCTCGCCATGCGTGGAGAGGGGGTTGGGGGGTGAGGTTTTAAGGGCATTGCATATCGGTAAAGCAGGGATTAACACATTGTTCCAGATTAACAACATAACCGTATTCAAACGCGACGTTGCGCCGCTTTGTGCGGTTTTGTCTGTACAACGAAATATACAGACAATCGACATTTGCTCCCGATCTAACAGTCATGAGTTGGAGGTTTTACATGGGTTTTCACCGCTTTAGACAGGCGGCTCACCATATCTTAACAGTCACGATCTTGCTGACGGTGGTTTTTACGACCTTTGTGCCCCAGTGGGCCACGTCAACGCAAGCATCGGCGGACCCTGCCAGCGCTTACGAGACAACAAGCAATACGGTGATGGATGCCGCAACCGATACTGTCTCGTTGGCCGATCTGAGCGAGCCTGCCGCGCGGCCTGTTGAGGTGGAGTCGTCAACTGTACTTGTGCCGATGAATACGCTGATTCTGACCGAATCCGGCGCGGTGGCTGATCTCACCACCGCCATTACCGAGGCGGGCGGCAGCGTCTATTTGCGGCAAGGGGATGCGTTGTTCGCGGGCGTCAAGGGCCTTGATGATACGGCGCTGGCGACATTGGGCGCGCGCACCACGTATCGTGATGTTGTTGCCGACAGCGCGCTAGCGACGCTGACCACCGAGGAACAAGCCACTATCACGGTTTGGAATAGTCTCATTAACCGTCAACCTTTGAATTTCAGCAACTTTATTGCTAGCGGGGCTGATGCCAGCAGCGCGGTTTTTGCCAGCGTGAATGGCTCGCCTGCCAATAGCGTCCAGGCTGAAGCGTATGATCCGACAGACACCCAGACCAGTTCCTTCCTTTACGGGGATGTGGCGGTCCAGGTGATTTTTGTCGAGAGCACCGGCGCCGGCGAAAACTGGGCGGAAGCTGAGATCACGAAGGTGAAAGCCGAAATTTCTCAGGCGTTGGATTGGTGGTCAACGGTATCGCCCGTGCCCGCTCCCGGCGGCGAAGGCAATCCCGTCGCCCATGTCAGTTGGGATGTGAGCTACTATTCCGCTACCGATAATGCGGCGGATTACGCCAAAATTCAGATTGCGCAAGAACCGATTGATCTGACGGTGGCGGATGCAGCCGATCCCGATGTGGGCTGGATGCAGACGATTGCCACGAATTTTACGGGCGTACCGGGCAATGCTGGTTTGCGGTTGATGGCCGATACGGCGCGTGACAATGCCGGAACCGATTGGGGCATGGTGCTGTTTGTGGTCGATAGCAGCAACGATGCAGATGGCCGGTTCTCCGATCAGAAAATTTCTGGCGCAGCGTTGAATGGCCCCTGGGCCATTGTGACCTACAACGCGGGCGACCTGGGCATTGATAACCTGGAAGTGCCCGTCGCCAAGATGGTCGGGCATGTGTTCGGCGCAGGTGATGAAGGCTGGACGCCCGAATTTGGCGGCTGCCGCCCGACGGAAGTTTATGGGTATCTGCGCGTCGATCATACGAACTGTGAATATGACTTAAATCCCCGCAAGCTGGTTCCTTCCCTGATGCGTTCGGGCGAAATCATGGTCAGCGCGTACAGCAACTTCCAACTGTCGGAAGAAGCGCGCGGTCAGGTTGGCTGGGAGGATGGCAACGGTGATGGCGTGTACGATGTGGTGAACAACATGCAAAATGGGTTCGCCGGTTACGCCAGCGCTCCGATTTGCCCGGTGCTGCGCTTCAACGATGTGCCGATCCTCAACGCGCCGTTTGTGCCTGAGGGCTATACCCTGGCCGATTCATGGACCGTCGAGGTGTTTGATCCTGAGGCGCTCAATGGGTTGGGCGAACTGAAGGAATACATGCTGTACAGCCCGGTGAACATCAATGCGCCGCAAGCGGTCTGGGGACGGGTTAATGCCGGTCCCTGGCAGGTCGGTTATCCGGCGAATGATGGCAACTGGAACTCAAAGGATGAAACCTACAATCTCACAGTCAACGGTTGGGCCGGTGTTGCCAACAACGTGGAATTGATCGTGTTGGATCGCTGGGAGAATCCGATCATTACCGATCCGGTGGTGATCGATATCGCCGTGCCGCCTGCTGCCGGTACGTTTGAAGCGGAAAATCGCGCGACACCCGGTATCGATCTGTTCAACTTTGAAGGCATCTATGAAGCCGGTTGGGCCAGTGGTTCGAACGCACTCGCCAGTGGCGGAGCCTATATGTTCAGTGGCAGCGAAGCCGGGAATGAAGCCTGCTTCACCTTTGATGGTCGGATGGCGCAGATTCAATATGTGCCCGATCCGGCGTATGACACGAACAAGGCGCAGGTCTACGTGGATGGCGAACTGCATTCGTTCATCTATTACGATGGAGCCACCACCGCCCCGATGACCCACTTGATCGCTAACCTGTCGGATGAGTATCACACCGTACAGGTGGTCTCAGAAATTGGCCCGATCACGATGGATAACTTCAACATCTGGGAAATTGGCCCGGAAGATGTGATTCACGGGACGCAGCCGGGCGGCGCGTACGCGGCTGATGTGAGCGCCGGTAATGCGTTCTTCTACGAGAATACCGGGGTGAAATACTTCCCCAATGGCGCCTGGGCGACAACGCCGCTGCCCGCTTCGACCCGGCCCGGTACGCCGGACAATTCCGCTAAGAGCAGCGCGCAACTTTATGACCGCCTGTATATGTTTGTCGATCAAGCGCATATCGCGGCAATCTACCGCGAGGTAGGGCCGGGGATGGGGACGGCCAACGTCTATGTCGATGGCGCATTCCGTGGGGTGATGAACAATGAAGCCGCCTTCTCGGATGTGGTCCCCTTCTACATCGGTGGATTGGACCCCGATCCGGCTGCGCCCGATCCCTGGTATCACGCCATCGAACTGCGCGTGAATGCAGGCTCAACCGGCGTGAACGTGGATGCGGTGCGCGTGCTGTATAAAGACGATAGCGGCGTGGACTTCATGCCGGCGGTTGCCTCTGGTGCAACTGCCGATATAGCGTTTAACGATCCCCTGGTGACGCAAGAAGAATACGGGACCTGGGTGCCGCAGAATACGGCGAAAGTGTACCAATCGCGCGAGATGGGATCGACGCTGACCTTCTTCTTCGAAGGGACCGCGATGGCCGCGCTGGTGCGGACTAATGCGCTGAACGGCGGCACGTTTGAGATGTATGTTGATGGTGAACTGATCCGTACCGTTGACACCAAAACGTTAGCGTCAGTCGATGCGCCGATCATCGCCCACGGGTTTGATCCTGACTTCCCCCATGTGCTGCAAATTCGTCATGTCAACGTTGTGCCCACCCGGTTGTGGTGGACCCAGTATCGCGGGTTCCGCGTCTATAACATCCCGCCGATCACGCCGGATGACTGCGGGATCAACAGTAATCCCGATGCGCAAGGGCGCGGGGGGTGTCAGGAATACGTTTACGGTGATGACACGGTTAGCGATCCCTTGACCTCGGTCTTTCTGTATGAGCAGTTGTGGCGGTTTATCCAGATCGGAACGGGCGACCTCCCGTCTGATGGGCGGTTTATCGAATCGAAGCATAAGGATTCGCGCATCTACCTGTATGTGACCGGGGCGGATACGGCGACGTTGTATGGTGTCTCCGGGTTGACTTACGGCACAGTTGAAGTGCTGGTCGATGGCGAGTTGGTTGGAACCTGGAACCTGCGGCGCGCGATACGTGGCGTCGATCATCCGTATACCGTCACCGGCTTGAATCCGACTAAGACGCAGTTGATCGAACTGCGGATGCAAAACGGGCGGGGCAAGATGGGGTTTGACCGGGTGGTGCTCTATAACCGGCCCACGCTGGCTCCGAATTCCACATTAGACCCCAGCAGCCCAAATGCAAATGGGTACGAAAACGATGGTACGGTGGGTGGTGTGCCCGCGTTGCAGTTCTCCGGTCAGTGGCGGCGTATCGCGGATGAGAATTCGTCCAACGGCACGCACGAACTATCGGCAGGCGCGGGGGATCGCGTTGAATTCGATGTCGAAGGCGCGACCTCAGTCGTCCTCTACCGCCGGTTGCAAACGGCCTATGGCGAGGCGAATGTTTACGTTAACGGCGAATTGTACGGCTCGTTTAACAATAAGCTGTCCTCACTGACGGGCGTCTACCAACAGCCCTTCACCATTGCCGGGTTGAATCCGTATTTCAAGAACCGGATTATGCTCGAAGGCAAGATGGTCAAGAACTGGTTCGGCAACTATACAGCCAAGCCATTTGACATTGACTATGTAGTGGTCCGGCAGGAAAGTGACGAAACCGCCGGGTCCACATACCTCGAACCCGGTTTTTACGACGATAATGATGCCGAAGCCCTGTTGGGTGGCGCGATTACCTATATCGGGGATCGCTGGACCATTGAGGGCGATGTTCACCGGGCCTCGACGAACGGCCATAAAGCCCAGGTGATCTTTGAAGGCGATGCGTTTAGCGCCTATATCAATAAGTCCGGGCTGGCGGGTCGTGTGCAAGTGTATGTCGATGGTCAACTGCAAATGCAGATGTCGCCCGGTGGTAATACGACGGATGTCCCGCTCACGGTGGTTGGGTTGGACTACGGCATCCATGTGGCCGAAGTGGTTGTGGTCCGGGGGGTGTTGCAGATCAATTCGTTCCAGGTCTACGATCTGACGGCGGATGTTGCGCCCACCTACGATCTCACCAATCCAATCGACCAGGCGACCTTTAACACGCCCGGTTATCTGCTCTCTGAAGAATGGATACTGAACGCGGAAGGATTCCTGGAAACCGCCGAGAATGACGCGCGTCTTTATGCCTACCTGACCGGTGGGGATACGCTGTGGTTATCTCACGCGGCAGGCGTGGCTTCGGCGGCCATTGAAATTTACGTCAATGGTACGTTGACCTCAACCCTTGATACGCTCTCCATTCGCCAGCAAACGCCCGATGCTGAGGGTGCAGCCGAGTATATGGTCGGCGGCTTGATGTTCATGCAAGATGCTGGAACCTGGGTTGAGATTCGCAAAAATGGGTTGGGCAAGATTCAACTCAAGTCGATGCGAGTCGGCAATGTGGCCGATCTGGGTACATTGGCGGTGGGCGCGAAGATCGAAGCGGAGTCGGTTATTGACGACGATCCGCCGCCGGCAGGCTTCTACCTGATTGGTTCCTGGGTCGAACAGCCCTGGAAAGCCAGCGACAAATACAGCAACGGCTTCCATATGCAGAGCAACAGCGAAAGCGCGAAGGCGTTGATCGTGGTCGAAGGGGCCGAATATCTCACCCTTTACCGGACCATGCAGTTCAATTACAACGATGCGGCGATCTATGTGGATGGCGAATATTGGGGCAATATGCCGAACAAATCGACACGGACCCAATATCAAGTGCCCTTCACGATTGGCCCATTTGACCCTGAGGCGACTCATGCGGTTGAGCTGCGGCAGACGGGCTTCCAGAAGTATTCGATTGACTATGTCCAAACGACGGAGTCGTTGCCGGGACCGATTGGCGCGGGCTTCTATGAAAATGATGATCCAGTCTTCGCTGACGCCTATGTTGGCAACGTGGTGGAAGCCGATAACGTGAGTGCCTCCGGCGGATCGCAGCACAAGATGGGTGGGACGGGCACGCGGATGTACTTCACCTTTACCGGAAACAAGATCACACTCTACCGGCAGATGTGGAGTTTGGGGGGTGTCACCTATGTTTACATTGATGGCAACCCGTACTCGATCTTTAACCGCAACCTGCGCACCGAGTTTCAGGTTCCGTATACCATCGTCTTGCCGACCAGTGGCTTACACCAGTTTGAACTGGTCGTGGGCACACAGACCACTTTTGTCGATGCTATCGAGATCGGCAATATCGGCCCGGCCACCTATGGCGCGTACCAACACGATGCCCCACAGGTGATCACCAACAGCGACATTCAGTGGACACAGGTCGATGACGCGAATCATTCGGCTGGATCGTACATCTGGACCAAAGAAAAGTATGCGAACGTGCTCATGCTGTTCTATGGTGAAAGCGTCCAAATCTACAGCACGCAAGGTCGCCAATGGGGTATGTACAGCGTCTATCTCGATGGTGAGTTTATCGAGGAAGTCGATCAGTATGTGAACTCCGCTACGGATATCCCGTTCTTCAAGTACGAAATCAGTGGCTTGGAGAAGGAAAACCACATCCTTGAATTCCGGTTTGAGCGGCATAAGAATGTGCGTGCGCTGGCGTTGAAGGCCAACTTCGATCTGATCACGGTAGACGGCTTTGATCCGCCGCTGCCGGGTGATGATGGCGATGTCGGTTCCAACATTCCGCGCGTCGGCTGCTTCGAAGAATCGGATAGCAAGTGGGTGCTGTACGGCGCGGGCGATGCCTGGCAGTATGTCGAAGAGACTTCAGCGTCCGGCGATCTGTATCTCCGGGGCGAAAACTTCCCGAATGTCTCGGCTGAGTTTATGTTCCAGTCGTCCGGCTTCTCGCTGCGTTACCATACGGAAGGTGGCGCGGGTAAAGCGATCATCGAAGTGGATGGTTCGGTCATCGATATTGTGGATATGTCCAACGTGGGCTATGACTCGTTGAATGTGACCAATCTCGATCCGAACGAACTGCATGTCCTGCGTATCCGGCAGGGCGGCGGTGGTCCGATCTTCATTGACCGGCTGGACCTGCCAAGCTACAACCCGTCCTATGATGATAACTGCCGCATCCAATAGGCAGCGATCAACATCATAAGCGGTAAAAAGCAGTCAACAGGGGCGCACGCGCTGCGCCTCTGATACGCTGCAATAGAAAAAATAGAACCCGTCCGGTGGAGGTGCGCCGGGCGGGTTATGCGTTTTTTCTGACCCCTATCCCCCGGTCCCTTTCCCCGCAAGCAGGGATTGAGGGTGGGGTCCATCCGGTCCAGCCCTGAATTTTAAGCAAATTAGTACAGAGTAGCCTATGTTTAGCCAGGGTTTTGTAGGGGCCGACCAGCGTGTCGGCCCAGGGCGGACACATTGGTCCGCCCCCTACGGAAAACGGCGGCTTATTTGAGCCTCAGTGTACTAGCTGGGATTCACATCCTTCTGTTCAACCGGCGCTTCCTGCGGCGTATCGCTGTAGGGTTGGGTGTCTTGCTCGCCATTTTGACCGGGCAACTGCCACGTTTCCGCCGGAATGTTGAGGTTCGCTGCTGCCAGCGCTTTTTCAACGCGCGGCGCACCGGGTTCGATCTCGTTCAAAATGCTATACGGAACGCCGAACAGCGCCACGAATTCCGCGATTTTGTCCACCATCAAATTGAAATCAAGCGCGTTGATCTGATCCAGTCGAATATTCGCTTTTTGCAGGGCATCTTGCAGCGCGGTAGGCGACTGACCATGCAGCGCCGAAACGAACAGCATACACGGGCCGATCAGTTCCGCGTGGGTAGGTTGGGTCCGGTTATTGAAGGGCGTATTGGCGACCAGCATATCGGCCAGATAGTGTTCGCTGCCTTGAATGGCGCGCTGGTGGCCGATCTGGTTGGCCGTTTGCACAGCGACCATCATCAGGTTAAGCAGCGTTTCCAGCGCGTCGGCTTCCCCTTGACCGATGGCCGCCGCATTCTTGATCGCTTCTTTGACCAAATCCGCCGCCACACCCGCCGCCCAGGGGACGAACCGTTCTGTGCGGGGGTTTTTGCCCTGTTTGGCCGCATGACGCCAGTCGAGCAGGGCGGTGATGATGGACAGCACATCCACGATCCCGGCGGCGCGGGTTTGTTCCGGCGCAGCGCTGATCACGGACCAATCAATGATGATTTCGCTCGCGGGGCCGGTTTCTTCATACCGGCGGCGGACGCGATTCCCGCTTGGTTCTTCAACGCACGCGCGCGGCGTGAGCATCGCCACGCTGTCCAATTGGGTAGGGACGATCACCAGGGGCAGGTCATTGCGCGCGGCGATAATTTTGGCGGCGTCGATCTGCGGGCCGCTGCCCACCGCGTAAATAACCTGGATACGGCTGGGCAAGCCTGCGGCCAGCGTATCAAACAAAGCGCCCTGATACGTGGGCGGTTCCGCCTGGATCACAACGGGTAATTTAAGCTGAGTATTCAGCACGGCCCACACGTCATCGCTGGTGAGCAGTGCGACAGGACGATTTTCTTGCACTGTATTGAGTTCCCGAATCGTGATTCGGGGCAAGGGCCACACTGACATACGGCTTTCTCCGTGTAATTTGAGATCATCAGATGTTTAATTTACGTTTAGTGTAATGCGAATTGGCTTTTTAGTCCAATTTGCTCGTTTTGCCGTATCATGTGGCGCTTTCACCTTTCATTAACCCCCGGTATAATGGCGCGCACTGATGCGGCATCTTTCTAAAATAACCACTTTTTAGTTCGTAGTAAGGATGACTTTATGGCAACAACTGCACACTCTTCTTCTGCCACATCCTCACGCCGGATTCAAACCCAACTCTGGTCAGTTCTGCAAGGGCTGTTAGTGCCGTTTTTGTCGGTCTTCACGGCAATTATGGTGGGTGCGATCCTGATTCTGGTCAATGGGCGCGATCCGATCACCGCGTATGAAGGGCTGATCGAAGGCGCGTTTCTGGAACCGCGTGGGCTGCTGGCCTCGTTTCGCAACATGACGCCGCTTGTGCTATCAGGTTTGGCTGTGGCTTTTGCATTTAAAAGCGGGCTGTTCAATATTGGCGTGCAAGGCCAATTGATCCTCGGATCAGTGGCGGCGGCGTGGGTCGGGTTTGCCTTCGAACTGCCGCCCTTGCTGCATATCACGGCGGCGCTTGGTGTCGCGCTGCTGGTTGGCGGTTTATGGGCGGCGATTGCCGGTGTCCTCAAAGCGTATGCGGACGCGCACGAGGTCATCACGACGATCATGCTCAACTACATCGCGTCGAACTTTGCCAGTTGGTTGATCGCCACCGGCAGCGATGGTTCCCGCCCTGGCCCGTTGGCGAGTCCTGAAGCGAAACTGGACGCGATTGCGCGCACGCCGGAGATTCTGGACAGCGCCAAACTGCCGGTGATCTATTCTGTGCCGCCGGATTTCGATCTGCATATTGGTGTTTTTATTGCGATTTTGGCGTCGGTATTCATCATGTTTTTGCTCTACCGGACGACGTTTGGTTTCCAACTGCGCATGAACGGCCACAGCCAGAGCGCCGCCGAATATGCCGGGGTGAACGTGAAGCGCGTGACGATCATGACCATGTTCATTGCGGGCTGTCTGGCGGGGCTGGCGGGTGGTATTCAGACGCTGGGCTTTAATCACGGCTATGAAGGTAATCAAAGTCTGGGGCTTGGGTTTGACGGAATCACGGTGGCATTTTTGGCCGGGAACAACCCGTTAGGTGTGAATGCGGCGGCGTTTATCTTCGGTGCGATGGATTCCGGCACGAAACGCATGGCGCTTTCGGCAGACGTGGCGAACGAATTGATCCAGGTGATCCAGGCGTTTATTCTGATGTTTGTCGCGGCGGATCAAATTATCCGGCAGATGTACCGCATTAAAGCCAAGCCGGGATCGCGGCTCGCGCTCGGTGGCAGCAGCAAAGGAGGCGAAAACTGATGGATGTTGAACTGGGTGTTGCCATTATCGCCACGATTAACGCGACGATCCGGTTTTCGATACCGATCACGCTGGGCGCGCTGAGTGGTATTTTCTGCGAGCGATCCGGGATCGTGAACATCGGGATTGAGGGTATGATGCTGATGGCGGCGTTTGCCGGGTTTATGACCAACGTGGCGTTGAGCGAAGCCGGGGTTGATCCGGCGCTGCAAGCGGCGGCGGTGCGGTTGGGGTTATCGCTGCTGGTGGCGCTGCTGACCGGCGGCGCGTTGGGGCTGCTGCATGGCCTGCTCTCGATCCAGTACAAAGTCGATCAGATCGTGAGCGGGACTGTGATCAACATTCTGGCGCTCGGTCTGACCGGCTACTGGTACAAGTCGAATGCGTCCACAATGGGCAAAATGCAGAACTTGGTCAGCAATCCGTTTACGCAGGATGGCTCGTGGAAATTGTCGATCTGGGACAATTTTTCCTTCTATTTGCCCTATGACATCGGGCGTATCCTGTTCGATAAAGACCTGATCACGTACCTGACACTGGCGCTGGTGTTTATCCTCGGTTGGGCGTTGTATAACACCACCTGGGGCTTGCGCACGCGCTCGGTGGGTGAAAATCCGCGTGCCGCCGATACGCTCGGTATCAACGTGTATCGCGTCCAGTATACGAACCTGTTCCTGGCCGGGATGCTGGCGGGATTAGGTGGTGCGTTTTTATCGCTGGCGGCGGTGGGTGTCTTTGAGCAGAACATGACCAACGGGCGTGGTTTTATCGCGCTGGCGGTGATGATCTTCGGCAACTGGCGGCCCTGGGGGGCGCTGCGTGGTGCGTTACTGTTTGGTTTTGCCACCGCGCTGCAAGGTCAGTTGCAGCAGTTTGGGATCGATTTGCCGCACCAATTGGTCGGGATGCTGCCGTATATTCTGACGATTGTCGTGTTAGCCGGGTTTGTGGGCCGGGCGCAGCCGCCCGCGCACGCCGGGACCGCGTATGAGGTAGAGTAGTAAGTGATGAGTTTTAAGTTCTAAGTCATAAGTTGTTGGGGGATTGTATGCAGGATTTCAGGAAGTTGCAGGTTTGGCAGCGTGCACATCAATTTGTTTTGACTGTGTATAGTGTGAGTGCCGCATTCCCTGATGATGAGCGGTATGGCCTGATAAGTCAAATTCGTCGGGCTGTGATGTCTATTCCTGCGAATGTCGCGGAAGGTTGCGGACGCGAAACCAATGCTGAACTCCGGCGCTTTCTCTATATCGCTATTGGATCAGCAACGGAAGTAGATTATTTCCTGCTGCTGGCGCGCGATCTGGCATTTATCGAAGCAGCACAATACCAACAACTAAATCAGGAAGTTGACGAAATCAAGCGAATGCTCGCGGGATTTATACGACGCCTTAAAACTTAGAACTGATAACTTAAAACTTAGAACTGGAAACTATTATGACAGAAACGCAAACGAAAACGAATACCCACACCGACGACATCGTCCTCCAAGTCGAAGGCGTCACCAAACGCTTTCCCGGCGTGCTGGCGAACGATAACATCAATCTGACGCTGCGCCGGGGCGAGATTCTCGCACTGTTGGGCGAAAAC
>JAFGJA010000227.1 GCA_016929355.1 Anaerolineae bacterium
GAAATGCTGATCATTGCGTTGTTCCGGTTGGTATCCAACCTGGAATGGGGTAACACCTTCTGGGCGATCTCCGTACCGTTTTTAGCCAGCGCCACCGGATCGTTTTTGTTCCGGCAGCATTTTTCCAATCTCCCCTCGGAACTTTCCGAAGCGGCGCAAATTGATGGTGCGAATCCGCTGCAATTTCTGTTCCGCGTCTTGATCCCGATCAGTTGGAACACGATTGGCGCGTTGGCGGTCATCCAATTTGTCTATGTGTGGAACATGTACCTCTGGCCTTCCCTGATCATCAAAGATGAGCGTATTCAGGTGGTTCAGGTCGGGTTAGGATCGCTGCGTAATGCGGAGGGATCGCTCACCTATGGCCCGATGATGATGGGCGCAGTTATTGCGACGATTCCACCTGTTGTGGTGTTTATCCTATTACAACGCCAGTTTATGAAGGGATTCGCTATTTCGCGCGATAAATAATCGTTATGGGCAGTCACAAAGGCGATCTAATGACTAAGTGGGAATATCTTGTCGTGTTGGCATCCAATACCGGCGGCAGTGAAAATCGGTTAGCCCCACAGATTGAGAATGGGCGCTTAATCAAAAACTGGCAAAAAGGCCCGGATATTTACGAATATATGAACGAGTTAGGCGCGCAGGGATGGGAACTGGTCGCCACCGAAACTACTCTGCGCTATGTCTTCAAGCGCCAAAAAGAATAACGTTCCTGTTCCAGCATAAGCGCTGATCAACCCTTGACCGGGATCGTTCAGCGCTTATTTACATTTATCCCCCTGTTAGACACCTCCCAACACATGACACATCATATCATTTGATGAAATGCTTGACAACGGCTATTTAGCCGTGATATGGTAATGTTACCGGTTGCGCAACCGGTAACGGAGAATATTTTTATTGGGGATTGAAAAAAATAATGCCTGCGCAAACTCGTTGGATGCTGCGTCCATTTCACTGGACAATCATCCAGAACGACGACACGACAACACCAACTGATCACACATTTTTAAACGACAGTGCAGTATTGGCGGCTGCTTCAGTGCAGCACCGCTTGTCATCCGCATGTAATTTTTAGGTTTGTTAGGGGCGATCATGGCTCGACCAACAGGACGTGTAACAATGGCCGACGTGGCCCACCAAGCGGGGGTTACTAAAACCACTGTGTCGCGCGTGCTCAATAACAAGGGCGAAATTAGCGATGAGACACGCCAAAAGGTGCTTGATGCGGTAGAGCAGCTTGGCTACCGCCGCAGCCGCATCGCCCGCAGCCTCGCCACCGATCAAACGTTTCTGCTGGGGTTCATCGTGCCCAGCATTTCAAACGAATTCTTCACCGAGATTGTGCGCGGGGCCGAAGATACCGCCTGGGAAAAAGACTACAAGATTCTGCTCTGCAACACCGAGGGCGATTGGGCACGCGAGGAAGGCATGTTCCTCTTCCTTGAAGATATTCAGGTCGATGGCATTGTCGTGTGTGCGCCGCGTCTACCGGAAGAACACTTACTGCCACTGGTTGAGCAATTTCAGAATGTAGTGGTGGTCAACGGCCAGGGTATTGCATGGCGGGAACTGGCCGGATCAATCGAAACGGACGACGTGGGCGGGATGGCGAAAGCGGTTGATCATCTCGTGGCCGCAGGTCGCCGCCACCTGACCTATCTGGGCGGTCCGCTCGATGCGCGAACCAGCACCGAACGTTATCACGGGTTCCTCAATGCGCTCAATGCCGCCGGGCTTACACCCGAACCGGCGGAACGCGCGATCTGCTTTCCGACCAATCTGGAAGGCGGCTATAGCTGTTTCAAGCAGTTGATCCGCGCTTATCCCCAAACGGATGGCGTGGCGTGTTTCAACGATTTAGTAGCGGCGGGTGCGATCCGCGCCTGTAATGAACTTGGCGTCCGCGTGCCCGATGATGTGGCGGTGGTGGGTTGTGATGATATTCAACTCGCCAACCTGATCCAGCCCAGCCTGACCACGCTGCAAACGCCTAAACAACACATAGGCGCGCTGGCGATTCACATGCTGCTCGAACGCATTAACGGCCAACGCGATCATGAAACCGTCACGATTGACCAACAGTTGATTATTCGGGAGAGCGCGCCCTAGCCCGACGCGCTTCCCGGTTAGTACATTGGAGACAAGGAGGTTTTCTTATTTCAAACGTTAAGAATGCAACGCTCACCCGTTTCAATCGCAATCCTAATTATAAGGAGTAAACAATAAAATGAACACCTGGTTAAATCGCCGTGTCGTAAAATCTATTACCGTGCTACTGGTTATCTTTTCGGTAGTTGGCCTGCTCCCTGGCGTATCTGCCCAGGATGAAACGATCACGCTCACCATGACCGTCTGGGATTTGGCAACTACGCCCTATTGGCAGGCTGTGGTTGATGCGTATGAAGCTCAGAACCCGAATGTTAAAGTTGAACTGGTTGATCTGGCATCCGCCGACTATGGTGATGTCATCAATGTCCGGCTCTCCGGTGGCGATGATACCGACATCATTACCGTCAAAGACATTCCCCAATATGCGGCGATGTTGACTCGCGGGCAGGTTATCCCGTTGAACGACTACATTGACGCGGCGGGTATTGATCTAAGCATGTACAGTGGTGCGGCAGAAGAACTCACCTATGAGGGATCGATCTACGGGATGCCGTTCCGCAGCGACATCTGGATTATGTACTACAACAAAGACATCTTCGATGCCGCCGGTGTTGATTACCCGGCCAATGACATCACCTGGGACGAATTCGATGCGCTGGCCCGCCAAGTAACGAGCGGCAGTGGTGCGGACAAGATTTACGGTGCGCTTTTCCATGTCTGGCGCTCGTGCGTCCAATTGGCAACTGTGCAAGACGGCATGAACAGCGTCATCTCCACCGATTACAGCTTCATGGCCCCGATGTACAATATGGTCACCGCAATGCAGAAAGATGGCATCGCACCGGACTATGGCGAACAACGCGCGGGCAACATTCACTACTCTGGCCCGTTCTTGAATGGACAAGTTGCTATGCTCCCGATGGGTTCCTGGTTCATTGGCCGGATGGTTAGCGATAAAGAGGCGGGTGTGTACGACTTCGATTGGGGCGTAACCGCATTTCCGCACCCAGATGGTGTAGAAGTTGGCACCACCGCCGGTACACTGACCTCGTTGGCGATCAATGATAAGTCGGATAACAAAGATGCGGCCTGGGACTTCGTCCAGTTCTACTCGGGTGTAGAAGGTGCTAAAGTCCTGGCGGCGACGGGTAACCTCCCGGCAGTGCGGACGCCTGAAGTCCTCGAAGTCTTCGCTTCACGCGATGGTATGCCCGCCGAAATAGCCGAAGCGCTGCAAACCGTCACCGTTCGCCTCGAACTCCCCATGCACGAGAACGTAGGCGAGATCGAACAAATCTTGAACGAAGCCCATGATTTGATCATGACTCGGTCTGTTTCCGTAGAAGATGGTCTTGCGGAAGCGTCAGAACGTGTCAGCGACGTATTGAACGACTAACACCACACGTTGCCAACACGCCAAGCAGGAGGCCCTCGTTATGAGGGCTTCCTACCCTACCGCGCTTGGCACATATCACAACTGCCAGAATACCCAGAAAAAAGGAAAGAGTTTGATCATGGGACTGAGCTTTCAAGCGACAACGCCCAGTAAAAGACGAAGACAACTCAGCAAACACCTGGTTGCTTACTCGTTCATTCTCCCCAATTTACTTGGTTTTGCCATCTTTACGCTGATCCCCATCGTTTTCTCGCTTGGACTCGCCTTCATGAGTTGGGATGGAGCCAACGAGATCAGTTGGGTGGGTGTGGACAACTTCAAAGAACTGCGAGACGATACTACCTTCAATATTGCGCTGAAAAACACGCTCTGGTATGTGACCGGAACCGTACCACTAACCATGGCCTGCTCACTGGGGCTGGCGATATTGCTCAACCAACCCATCCGTGGCAAAAACATCTTTCGCACCATCTACTTTTTTCCCTATGTGGCGTCGCTTGTGGCCGTTGCGGCTGTCTGGAACATGCTCTTTTTCCCATCAGCCGGTCCCGTCAACGAATTACTGCGGGCGTTAGGGGTGGATAATCCGCCACGTTGGTCGGCGTCTATCGATTGGGCCATGCCGACGGTGGTCATGGCGAGCGTCTGGCGGGGGATGGGATATTACATGGTGATCTATCTGGCGGCGCTGCAAGGTATTCCGGCGATCCTCTATGAATCGGCTAAGATCGATGGCGCGGACATGTGGCAGCAGTTCCGTTACATCACCCTCCCCATGCTGACTCCGGCAACATTCTTCATCAGCATTATGCTCACGATTACGTCCTTTAAGGTCTTCGACTTAATTTTAGTCATGACCAATGGCGGTCCGGGCCGGGCAACGAATGTGCTGGTGCTGCACACGTATAACACAGCTTTCCGGCGGTTTGAATTCGGCTACTCAAGCGCCATCGCGATGGTACTCTTTGCCATGGTCTTAGCAATCACCGTCGTTCAATTCTACATGGAAAAACGGTGGGTTGAGTATTCACAGGTATAAGAGGAGAAACCAGCCATGACCAGTCTAACTCGCACGAACACCAAAAAACGCGCACTGGGTCAACGCAGCCTGTTAGGGAACATATTGATTTACGGGCTTTTGCTCCTGATCGCCTTCATCATGCTGATCCCGTTCGCCTGGATGTTGTCCGCGTCATTGAAACTGGATAAGGACGTGTTCCGCTTCCCGATTGAGTGGATTCCCAATGACCCGCAGTGGCATAACTACGAATTGATCTGGACGCGGATTCCCTTCCTGACCTTCTTTGCGAACTCGATGAAACTCACCGTGATCATCACGTTTTTACAACTAGCCACCAGCAGTTTCGCGGCGTATGCGTTCGCCAAACTGGAATTTTGGGGGCGTGACTTCCTCTTTTTGGCGTACCTGGGTAGCATCGCAATCCCCTGGCAAGTCTACATGATTCCACAGTTTATTATGATGCGCGAACTCGATCTGGTGGATAACCATCTGTCGTTGATTTTGTTACAGGCGTTCACTGCCTTTGGCGTCTTTCTAATGCGCCAGTTTTTTATCAGCATCCCCAATGAAATTCTTGACGCGGCCCGCATCGACGGCATGAGCGAATACGGCATTTACTTCCGCATCATGCTGCCGCTGTCGAAACCGGCGCTGGCGACGCTGACGATTTTCTCCTCCGTTTTTGTCTGGAATGACTTTATGGGGCCGTTGATTTACTTTTATTCGGAATCGAACAAGACCATTCAGTTAGGGTTGCGCATGTTCATTCAGCAGTACTCGACTGATTACCACCTGATTATGGCCGCATCGTTGGTTTCGCTCATTCCGGTAATGGTGCTCTTCCTGGCCTTCCAGCGCTTTTTCGTGGAAGGTATCGGCACGACGGGGATCAAGGGGTAATTTAACCGACTCAGGTTATGCACTTTTGGTGTTTCAATCGATTCAAGCAACATTGCCGCTAGCAGCAGC
>JAFGJA010000228.1 GCA_016929355.1 Anaerolineae bacterium
GGGCACATGGGCATCTTAGCTTCCGATGAAGTCTGCGTCAGCACCAGCAATCGTAATTTCCGAGGGCGCATGGGCCACCGTGACGCGCGCGTCTTTCTGGCGAATCCGGCTATCGCCGCCGCGAGCGGCATCATGGGCCGTATCGCGCATCCTGACGAACTGTAAGGGAAGGGATCACGATGAAACTGCAAGGTAAAGTTTGGAAGTATGGCGACAACGTTGATACCGATGTGATCATCCCTGCGCGTTATCTCGTCACGACTGATCCGAAGACGCTGGCGGCGCATTGCATGGAAGACATCGACGCGACGTTTGCCAGTGAAGTCGAACCCGGCGACATCATCGTCGGCGGCGCAAACTTCGGCTGCGGTTCGAGCCGCGAACACGCGCCGATCAGCATCAAGGGCGCGGAAGTGTCGTGTATTGTCGCGGAATCGTTTGCGCGCATCTTCTACCGCAACGCGATCAACATCGGCCTGCCGATTCTGGAGAGTCCTGAAGCGGCACGCGCGGCGCAAAAAGGCGACACGCTAACCGTCGATCTGGTCGAGGGCACGATCACCAACGAGCGCACGGGCGAAACATACCAATCCAGCCCGTACCCGCCGTTTGTGCTAGAAATCATCAACGCGGGCGGCCTTGTGCCGTATACGCGCAACATTTTGGGTATTGAGATTAGCAACTAGCGGAGTAGGCGCGCGCCTGCTCCGCACGGGGCGGGTGCGCGCCGCTTAAGTGTGTGCATCTGTCCCCTGATACGTGTAGGGGCGGATCGATGTGTCCGCCCAGGGAGCACACATCGGTGCTCCCCTACAATCAATCACGCATTCACAAGAGAGGACAAAAGCAGATGACCACCCTACCCGTTAAATCGGTTGAAGTTTACGACACCACTCTGCGCGATGGCACGCAGGGCGAAAATGTTTCCCTTTCCGTTGACGACAAACTAAAAGTCACGCTCCTGCTCGACGAACTTGGTGTGGATTACATCGAGGGCGGTTGGCCGGGATCGAATCCGAAAGATCACGAATATTTCCAACTGGTGCAAGAACTCGATCTCAAACACGCTAAAGTTGCCGCGTTTGGCATGACCTGCCGCGTAGGAGTCGATCCCGCCGATGACACAAACATGCAGGCGTTTGTCGAATCCGAGGCAGGCGTTGTGACCATCGTGGGCAAAACGTCAATGCTGCACGTCCGCGAAGTGATCCGCGCCGATCCCGAAGAAAATCTACGCATCATTGATGACAGCCTGCGCTATCTCAAGGGCATAGGCCGCGAAGTCATCTATGACGCCGAACATTTCTTTGATGGCTACAAGTTAGACTCTGAATATTCGTTGCTGACGCTGAAAGTCGCTCTCGAAGCAGGCGCAACCCGCCTCGTCTTGTGCGATACCAACGGTGGCTCAATGCCCTGGGAAGTTGAAGACATGACGCGCATTGTCGCGGAACGCTTCCCGATGGCAAAACTCGGCATCCACTGCCATAACGATGGCGAAGTGGCCGTCGCCAATACGTTGGCGGCAGTACGGCGGGGCGCGATCCAGGTCCAGGGCACGATCAACGGTTACGGCGAACGCTGCGGTAACGCGGACCTGTGTTCCGTGATCCCTGATCTCGAACTGAAAATGGGCGTGCAGTGTTTGCCGGAAGGCAGCCTCAAGAATCTGACTCACGTCGCGCGCACGGTGGCCGAAATCGCGAATCTGGCCCCGGATAATCAAGCGGCTTACGTGGGTAAAAGCGCGTTTGCGCATAAAGGCGGGATGCACGCCGCCGCCGTGCGCCGCAATCAGGACAGTTACCAGCACATCGATCCGACATTGGTCGGTAATGCGCCGCGTATTCTGGTGTCTGATCTGGCCGGGCGCGGCAATATGCTCTCTAAAGCCGAAGAATACGGCCTGAACCTGTCGCCGGATGCGGCGAGCGAAGTTGTAACCCGGATCAAGGAATTGGAGAGTCGCGGCTTCGTGTTCGAGGGCGCGGAAGCTTCCGTTGAAATGTTGATGCGCCGCATGAGTCCCGATTACAAGCCCCCCTTCGTCATGAAAGATTTCACTGCCGTGGTCGAACACCGCGCGGGGCGCGGTCTGTTCGCGGAAGCGACGATCAAACTCATGGTCGATGGCGAGGAATTTCACACTGTTGCGGTGGGTAACGGCCCGGTGGATGCCTTGGACAACGCTATGCGTAAAGCACTGATGCCCGTCTTCCCAGAACTAGACAAGTTCCAACTGGCCGATTACAAGGTGCGTATTCTGGACGGGGAAAACGGCACCGCCTCCACCACCCGTGTGTTAATCGACACCCGCAACGGCCATCAGCGTTGGAGTACGGTGGGCGCAAGCACCAACATCATCGAAGCGAGTTGGCTCGCACTGGCTGACAGCGTGGAATATGGTCTGTCGCAAGTGATGAAGTGCTGTGATTAGCGCTCGTTATTCACCGTAAAGGGTGTATGGCGCGAACCTCTGGTTCGCATACGCCCCTACGGAAACGTTTTTGACTTTCTCTTGCTTTTACCTTGTTTTTCTCTGCGTTCTCCGCGCCTCTGCGGTGAAATGCTCTTGACTTTTGAGGAGATAGTATGCAAGCCAAGATCGTAACCTTGCCTGGTGATGGCATCGGGCCGGATATTGTGGCGGAAGCCGTGCGCGTGATGCAGCAAGTCGCGCAGCAGTACGGGCATACGTTCACGTTTGAAGAAGCGATGATGGGCGGTTGCGCCATCGACGCAACAGGCAATCCCCTGCCAGATGAAACAATTGCGGCCTGTGAAAGCGCAGACGCGGTATTGCTCGGCGCGGTTGGCGGGCCGCAATGGTCCGATCCAACTGCCGCCGTGCGCCCGGAACAAGGGCTGCTCAAGCTGCGCCATCACTTTGATCTGTTCGCCAATCTGCGCCCGGTCAAAGCCTATCCCGCGCTGGCCCAATACGCTCCCCTGCGCGCGGAACTGCTCGCAGACGTGGATATTTTGTTTGTGCGCGAACTGACGAGCGGCATCTATTTTGGCCCACGCCAGGAACAGGGCAATGGGACCGAAGCGCACGACACAATGTATTACAATGTGGAACAGGTCGAGCGCGTGGCGCGGGTCGCGTTTGAAGCGGCGCAGAAACGCGGCGGCAAACTGACCTCGATTGATAAGGCGAATGTCCTGGCTTCGATGCGCCTCTGGCGGCGTGTGGTGACCGATGTGGCGACGGATTATCCCGACGTGACACTGGAACACATTCTGGTGGATGCGGCGGCGATGTACCTGATGAAATATCCATCCGATTTTGATGTGGTCGTAGCGGGGAATATGTTTGGCGACATCCTGAGCGACGAAACCTCGATCCTCGCCGGATCGTTGGGGATGTTGCCCTCGGCGTCACTCAACGCAGGCACATTTGGCGTCTACGAACCAATTCACGGGTCTGCCCCAGACATTGCGGGCAAAGGGATCGCTAATCCTATTGCGACAATTCTCAGCGCGGCGCTGCTGCTGCGTCACAGCCTGCATCTCGAAACCGAGGCCCAGACGATTGAAAATGCGGTTAACGCTACGCTGGAACAGGGCGCGCGCACGGTGGATATTGCGGCTGATCCGGCAGCAGCATTGAGTACAACAGCGTTCACCGATCAGGTCCTGGCGCAGTTAAAATAAACTGCTTCACAGTAACAGCAGAGGGAGGCCAACGTAAAAAGCCTCCCTTTTCTATTATCCGTTTTCGCCCGCCAATCGCGCGATCTGCAACACACAATGGCGGAACAGATTTTGTTTTTCCGGTGGCAGCGCGTTTTCTTCGATGTGTGCAATCCGTTCGACTCCATTCATCGCCCGAATAATGCTAACCGGTATCTCCAAACTGCCATCGGTGAACGAGCTAAAGTATTCAATCGCTCCCAGCAAGAAATGCCGCATTTCATCGTCCGCGCGCGCCGAACGGAAAAAGTCAGCCAGTACGGGCGATAATTTGGCTCCGCGTGCGGTGGGCGGAGTCGCGTTAAAGGAATGGGTCGCGGCGAACGCATACAGCGTTGTTGCTAATTCAGCAAAACTCTGCACGCGCTGGTAGATCGATTCGCCAAACACCCCCCAAATGACCGAGCGCCAATACTGAATCTGCTCCGGCACTTGCAACAAACGGCTCACTTCAGCCAGCCAACCATCCGCGATTTTGCCTGAAACATGCGCCAGCATCATATCCAGATCGGTATTGAACAAATCCGCCTGCAATAACACCGCAAGATCGGGGCGCAGGGTTGGCAGCAGTTCGGGGATAAACACCCGGTTGGTGAAAAATTCACTGACATTCACCCCATGTCGGCGCAGCAATTCCTGCTGGAAAAGCGGCAGATAACGCTGCATGGCATCATTATCTTCGCGTAGAGCAACAAAGGCCGAATTGCCCGCCGGAAACGCCGTTTCAATCCTCTGCAAAAATTTGCCTTCACGATCCTGATAGATACGTAACGTACTCAGAATCTCGTACATGGGCAAATGCGGCAGCAGGCGTTCTGCGATCATGCGTTCTTGCTCCGCTTCAACGAAGTTTTTCTGTGCCAACCGTTCTAACGCGCGGAACAAGCCGGTGGTCAACTGATTGACACCTAACACCGCCGTTTGCGATTTGTTGTGCGAGATGGCGCGCAGCAAACTGCCCTGCTTGGCGAGTGGAATGATTTCGGCAATATTAGCGAGAATCCGCTGCCCACGTTCTGTCCCTGATCCCGCAACCTGGCGGCTGGTGGGCCGGTCCCGCAGTTGGGGCATGGAGCGACCAATAAAGTAGGAAATGATGTGGATACCAATCACATCTTCTTCTTCACCATACAGGATATGCCGAAAACTGTCGGTCAATTCTTCCAAAAACTGCTCGTAAATCGCCTCTTTGGTCCCAATCGTCAGGCGTTCCAGTTCTTGAAAACTGCGGCTGGGCGCGATCAAGCGGCTTTCGCCAGCCGTTTCTACTGCGCGGACCAAATCCTCGCTGTGGGTGTGTTGTGCCTCACGCACATGATAGAGCAAACTGGCGAAATCGCGCGCGGGCAAATAACGCAGTTGTTCCGATAGATTGCTCTGGAACGTGCGCAACTCGCCGCTGAGGAAGACACCCTGCAACGGTGTGACCGCATACGCCGTACTTTTACGGGCAGCAGCCATCAGATGTTCGGCAAAACGATGCTTGTTAGCGGCTGAATTCAGGAACGCAGCCGCCCCCGCGACCCGCGAATAATACCCGCCCTGACGCTGCATCGGCTCGCCACTGCCCAATTTGATGCGCACCGGCTCCGAGGTGTCATGTTCAACCAACCAGGATTGGACATCGTATTTCGCCTGCCGAAACAGATATGCGCTCCGGGCCTGGCTGACCTGCTGGCTCAAGTCCGAACCGGCAATGAACACTTCCGTGATGATCTCGGCAAAGCGATTTTGCGTCGTTTGGGATGTATGGCGGCTCTGTGTCGCATAATCCCACATCCGATTCAAGTAAGAGCAGATATGGCCGACTACCTCGCTGCTTTCAAACAAGGGAATCAACCAGATTGAAGGCAAATCGGAAGCGGGATGCTCGCGCCGCGCCTGTTCCAGTTGGGTGCGCATCTTCCGGTCCAGCGAAATCAGCGTATCCGGTTGCGTGGACAGGCTGATTTGCATCGCCAACGCCATACCCGGATTGCCATATTTGCCGGAAATCGTGTTGATTTCATGCACGTTATAGACGGTGGTATCCACTGCAAACGGATCACGCGCCGTAATCATGGATTCCTGAATACGCGGCGTGATTACGACCCGTTGCAAAATGTCCTGATACCCGACCACCTCGCGCAGCAATGGTTCCGCCGTGCGATTCATCTGGATCGCGGGAATCAAAGCGTACAGTTGTTTACGAAGCTGTTTGTTCAACGAAAAATAATATTCGAGCGTCTGGCGTCGTTCTTGCCGCAGCTCAAACATGCGTTTTTCGTAGCGATCATTGTGTTCCCACAGCACTTTCGCCGGATCGCGGCGCACATGCAGGCGCGTCGCCACACGCTGCCAGGGTGTTGTATTCAGCGAATAGGGCAGAATACCGCGATAACGCTGTTCCAGTTGGTGTGTCAGTTGGGTGATGGAACTCAAAAGCTGCGTAAATTGCTGATTCCGTTGATCCAATCGATCCAGGTCGGCTAACAGGTCAGGATTCACCGTGATCCCGGCATCGACCTGCCGCAGCGTATTCAGAATCCGCGCCATACGCCGCACATTTTCCATCACCACCGAAGCGACCAGATAGTGCCCCTGCCCCGAAGGACGGTTGCTGCCATCCCAATCGCTCCAAAATGACAGAAACGAAGTCAGCGCTGTACCGGCAAACAGGTCTGCGTGTTGTTCGCTGGCAACCAATGCATCGAGATCAAGCAAAATTTCGCTGGCTTCCTGTTGGGACGAAATACTGACATTCAGCCCTAAATACTCTTTCAGCAGTTCTTGCGCCGCGCGATCAATGAGTGCCGATGGAACAGGTCGCCGCGCGTTCAGAGCGGTGATGATGGCATCGAACGCCAATTCCGCTTCCAACGAATACATTTGCGTGGGATGTACTGTGCGATCATAGGAGCGCTGTTTGAATAGTTCCTGACGCCGGGGAAGCGAATCTTTCATGAACTCGCGCTGCAACCGATCCCCCAGCCACTTCGCGCCGTTGCCCAACGCTTGTTTCATCAACTCATCCTGAATGAGCGCACGATCCAGTAACCGTGCCTGGAAGATCGCTAACCGTTCCGGCGCATAATTCTGCACGAAATCACGCCGCGCCCGTTCGTTATCCAGCAAAGGCATGATCCAGAACTGGTGGCAAGACCGGCTGTGCAAACACTGCTGCAACACTTGCCCGGTCACAGACTCCATCGCTTGCGCTAACTCGGCAGCGCGTCCGTTCGTACTGATCACGGGACGGAACACCGGTTGTTTCCGGTTGTAACGCGCGTCCTCGTTGGCAATGAGCCGGTTGAGATCGATCAACAAGCGGCGAGTTTTCGCCAGCATCGTTTTAGCATTATCCGATCCGCCCAGCGTCAAGCGAAACGTAGTGCGCCCGGTTTCAAACCCTTTTTCCGTGCGCGCGAAGGTTGCCAGGGGCAGCATCCCAATCCCGCGCCGCGCCAACGATGAAGACAACCAATCCAGCGATAGACCGGGCGGCAGGGTTTTCACATGCAGGAGCGGATACATACTCCCAGCAGGCGGAATAATTTCCAGGCCAAACGGATTACGTTCGCGGGGCAAATTTTCCACCGCCGTTAACAAAGCGTTCGAACGCTCTTCAAAGATCGCATTGCGCAAATGCCAATACGTGCGCACCGCCTGCACCGGACTGCGATAGAACAGGTAACTAATCAGAATCGCGGCGAGGTTGGGCTGAATGTGCGCGTTGACTTTTTCAAAACGCTGCCGCAACTGCTGATCGCGGATTTCCACCACCGCGAGGCGTGACCCCGCCGAACAATCCGTCTTGGAGACGGTATGCACGGTAATGATCCGATCCGCGCGATCTTCATTGACAAGGCCCAGCCATACTAACTCGGCAGTGATCTGGCGGAGCGTTTTGATCTCCGGCAGATCATTCGTCGGGGCCATGTTTTGGTAGGCCAGATCGTCAATAAAGTAGATGTCGTTTTCCAGGCAATACGTGATCAGCTTTTGTACAGCGGCCTCAGCAAAAATGCGGCCTGTCGCGTTATGGGGATTGTTCAACACCATCGCGCCGCGCTTGCGCCACGAGGGATCAGCGCTGCACAACGCCTCCACTTTTTCGATCATCGCCTCTGCATCGAGTTTGAGTTCCTCGGTCAGTGGCACAACATGGATGTTGGGAAAACACTGTTCATAAGACCAACTCAAGTCAGGAATCACGACTTCCGTGATCCCGCAGTGAAAGCCGAGAATACCAAGCGCGGTACGGGATGATCCGCTCACGACCACGCACGACTCCGGCTTATACTGGGGTTGGTGTTTCACAAATGCGCTCAGAAAACTACGTTCAAGTGCTTTTGCGCTTGCTGGCTGATCAATATTAGTGATCAACAGAGCGAGCAGTTCCCTGATCCCAATTCCGGCAAACTCATCAAAATAGCGCGTTTTCCAGGCGCTTTGAATCCGGCGCGTGAATAAATTGGTCTTGTCTGCCAACACCTGCAACGAATGGTCCAGCAATTCGGTATGAGCGCTTAACAATTCTTCGAGGTGTTGGCCGGTCCGTTCAGTCAGATGGGGCAGCGCGGTCAGGGTAGCGTTGCCCAACGTCACCCCTTCCGATGTAGGCTTGGCCTGCGGTATGATCGCAGACGATGTCTGTGGGGATTTGGCTAACTGTTGATCCAGTAAAAAGGTCAGGAATTCAACCTCTGACGCGGAAGGCGTCCCTTTCAGGTTGAAATGCACGCTCTCAATCGCGCGCAAAAACTCCGCATTCCCAGCGATAAATACCGTTGAGAGCGCGTGGAGTTGGGGCGAAAAGATAACCGGCGTCAACAGGCGAATAACCACCTGTACCAGCCGCGCTTCACGAGCAAGTGATAGATGATTCGGCGCGTTACTCGCTTCGATGAAAAAGAGGGGCCGAGTTGTACTCAGCAACCGCAGCTTACGACGCATTACTTCATCCGGCACGCTGCCCAGAATCAGGAAGGTCGGCGTTTGCGATTCCTCAGCCAGCAGCGTTTCAATGCGGTCATAGGCCGATTGTTCATCAGCTGGTAAATCTTCAAACAGCAGCTGCGGGATCGTTTTCAGGGGCGGCGCAAGTTCGTAATCGTAACACAAAATCCGGGCAGGCAGATGTTCCAGCCGCGAGGAAAGGGTGAACAAAATAACGCGCAGTGTTTCCTGCATTCCCCCCGACGCTAGAATGATTTCACGTCTGCCGGAGCGTTGGCCGTCGTCATAATGCAGCGCTTCTTGCTGCTGCTCCAACCAGGTATAAAACTTGCCCACCAGCGCATGAGGTTTTTTGGACGAATACCCGCCACGCGGCATATACGGCGCACTTTTGTGGATGGTACGAATCAGAAACTCAAGCTGGGGCTTGTCGGCTTCCTCCCACCCCAAATAGTCTAAAATGGCCTCCGAGTCGGCATTGTTTAACTCATCCTGGTAAATATCCAGCCCCAGCGCGAGGCGTAGGAAGGCTGACGAGAGACGCGAATCTTGCAATGGGTTCCCGATATGAAAATTGATGCGATCTTCATCTGGAATCGGCGCGGCGGCGGTGGTTTCGCTCACTTCCGAAACACGCGCCGCCCGAACCGACTTCAGGCGAAAAAGAGCCATTGGATCAGGAGGATGGGGCATGTGTTATTGTTGTCTCAACCTATGTTATGCTTTGTCGTTTTTGGTTGTCAGTTCTTTTTCAAGAAGGTTACGGAACAACGTGAATAACGCCGAACCGTTGGCGAATTCCTGCGGAGTCAACGAGATCACCGTGCGGGCATTCTTCAAACTTTGACTCGCTTCGGCCAGTTGTGCCGCTTGCGGGGTCAACATCAGCAGTTCGGGGCTTTTGCGGAGTACGTCCAGTTCTTCTTTTTCAAACGCCAACCGTAACCGGCTGCGCGCTAATTCGTCTTCGATCCGTTGGTGGGCCAATGCCGCGTCATTCTCGAACTGAACTTTCTTCAATTCGGAGCGTTTCATCTCCAGCGCGTGTTCCATCGCCGCGATTTCTTCATCGGCCTTGTATTTGGCTTTCGCCGCGACCACGCGCGCCTGATGATTCAACTGCTCGGTTTGTTCGAGTAAACGGGCTTCTTCTTGTTGACTCAGCGCATCAGCGATTTTCGGATCGGTTGGTTCCAGCGATTCAACAGCCAACGCGATCAACTCTACCCCGAATCGTTCCTCAATGAGCGCTGACTGTTCTTTCAAATGTTTCAGAAGCGCGGGCGAGGTAATGGAGTGAATATCGGAACGTTCCGTGAATTCTTTGATCAACGCCTGCAACAAAATCCTGACCTGATCCACCGCGCGCGTCGCGGCATCGCTATCCCAACCGCCCACGCGAATCAGCGATTGAATGTGCTCCACGGACGGCGCAACCGATCCGATCACCTTAATGCGAACGCCTAGATTCCCGACGGCGGCA
>JAFGJA010000229.1 GCA_016929355.1 Anaerolineae bacterium
AGACCGCGCTGCCGCGTCAAACGCCGGGCGAGATCGCGCGTGCGGGCGTCATCGGAAACGCGCTCCGCCACAATATCCCGTGCGCCCTGATAGGCGTCTTCGATAGTGGGTACATCGTTGCTCAGAAACGGTTTGGCGATGGCGGATAAGGAATCGCGCGTCTGGTCCTGCGCCAGAATCCGCTCCGCGAGCGGTTCGAGTCCGCGCTCAATGGCGATCATGGCGCGCGTGCGGCGCTTGGGCTTATACGGCAAATAGAGGTCTTCCACTGCCTGCAATGTTTCCGTTTGCAGGATCGCGTCTTCGAGTTCGGGCGTGAGTTTGCCCTGTTCCTGAATACTGGCGATCACCGCATCTTGCCGCTCGGCTAATTTGCGCAGATACGTCAAGCGATCCAATAAATTACGCAGTTGTTCTTCATCTAAACTGCCGGTCATTTCCTTGCGATAGCGCGCCACAAAGGGCACGGTGTTGCCTTCGTCAAACAGGCCGACGGTGCGCTCCACTTGATCGCGGCGCAGCGTCATTTCTCCGGCTAGCTTACCAATCAGGTCTCGTTTCACAGGTTGTTTTTCCTTGCTTAATTTAATCCTCGTAGGGGAGCACGCGAACTTTTGGTTCGTCATGTGTGCTCCCGGCGCGACAAAGGCGCGCAACCCAATTACGTGATTCGCGCGGGATCATTCGTGACGCGCAAGTTACGCGGCGTCACATCCTGGATCAAAAACGGCACGAAGCCCTCATAAGGGTATGGGTCCCGGCAAAATTGGCGATTTTCACCTCAATCACAGATAGTTAGTGTACGACGAAATAGAAGGCTCATCAAGCCACTTTTTGAGGACTGGTTATTATGCGCGTTCTGATTCACCAAGACCCCTTTATCCGCTTGCACGACGAATCGATCCCCTGGGAGCAGCGCGGCGCATGGCCGTGTGCGTGGGTGAACCATCCCGATCCCGGTCCGCCGCCGTTTGTCCTTGCTTATCGCAAACGCTTTACGCTGGATCGCGCGGCAACCGTGCGCGTGCATGTCAGCGCCGACGAACGCTACGAACTGCTGCTCGATGGGCAGCGCGTTGGACGCGGCCCGGAACGCGGCGATCCGGCGAACTGGTTTTTCGAGACATACGATCTGACGATCCCGGCGGGCGAACACGTCATCGTGGCGCGCGTATGGACGCTCGGCCCGGATATGTCTCCGGTGGCGCAAATGACCGAGCATCCCGGCTTTATCTTTGCGCCGGAAGGCGAATTTACCGAATGGTTGGGCACGGGTTTGGCGGATTGGGAAGTCAAATTACTCACGGGTTACGATTTCGTGCATCCGAATCCTTCATGGGGCACGGGCTACAATCTCGTGATCGATGCGGCGGCGTTTCTCTGGGATTTTGCGCAGGGCGCGGGCGAGGGCTGGCAACCTGTCAAGACATTGAAACCGGGTATGGGCCGCATGACCGGGCTGGATTTTGCGCACCATCATCGCTTACAACCGGCTACGCTGCCCGCCATGCTGGATGAACCGCGCACGATGGGCACGGTGCGCTATGTGGGGGCGCTGCCCGATGCCGATGCCGTGAGTTACAATGCGCGCCCGGTCCACATGGTCGATCATTTGGACGACGAAGCGCCCGTCTGGACCGCGCTCATCCACGAGCAGCAGCCGGTCACGATTCCGCCGCACACCATCCGGCAGGTGATCATCGATCTGGACGATTACTACTGCATGTATCCTGAAATCGTCACCTCCGGCGGCGCGGGGAGCGTGGTCAAGGTGTTATGGGAAGAAGCGCTCCACCTGCATCCCGATCCCTGGAACGCCGAGAAAGGCAACCGGGACGACATTGACGGGAAATACTTTGTGGGTACGGGCGATACCTTTTTGCCGGATGGCGGATCGCAGCGCCGCTTTGATACATTGTGGTGGCAGGCGGGGCGCTATGTCGCGCTGATTGTGCAAACGGCGGATGATCCCCTGACCGTCGAACGGTTTACGCTCACTGAAACGCGCTATCCCCTGGCAAACGCGAGCCAGTTCGCCGCCAATGATCCGCGTTTGGCCGCGATCATCCCGTACATGGTGCGCGGCTTGCAGATGTGTATGCACGAAACGTATATGGACTGTCCCTATTATGAGCAGTTGATGTACGTCGGTGATACGCGGTTGGAAGTGCTGGTCACGTATGCGATCACGCCCGATGACCGGCTGCCGCGTAAAGCGCTGCGTATGTTTGATTCGTCGCGTGTGGCGTCCGGCCTCACCCAATCGCGCTATCCCAACCGGCTAACGCAGTTCATCCCGCCGTTTGCGGTATGGTGGGTGGCGATGCTCACCGATTACGCGCTGTGGCGGGGGGATCGCGCATTTGTCGCAGCGATGATGCCCGGCGCGCGTGCGATCATGGAAGGCTACACGCGGTTTCTCAACGCCGATGGGCTGATTCAAGGGCCGGAAGGTTGGAATTTCATGGATTGGGAACCGAGTTGGCCGCGCGGTTGTTCGCCGGAGTCCCCCTACGGCGTCAGCGCCATGCTCAACTGGCAGTATGTGCTGGTGCTGCATCATTACGCCGACCTGGAAACGATGCTTGGCGAACCTGCTTTAGCCGAACGCGCCCGCCAGCGTGCCGCCGCAATTGTAAATTGCCTCGAAGCGTTCTGGAACGAATCGCGCGGTCTGTATGCTGACGATCAGGCGCAGACGGTCTATACCGAGCATACGCAGTGTTTGGCGATTTTGAGCGGTGTGTTGGCTGATACCCGGCGTGCGCAGATTGCCGAATCGCTGTTCACGGCGGACGATCTGGGACGCACGACGATCTATTTTGCCCATTACCTGTTTGAAACCTTCCGCACATTGGGCCGGATCGATGCGCTGCTGGATCGCCTCGATTTGTGGACGGATCAGATCAAGTACGGTGCGAAAACGCCCTTCGAAAAACCGGAACCGAGCCGCTCCGATTGTCACGCCTGGGGATCGCATCCGTTATTCCACTATTTCGCCTCGATCCTGGGCATCCGTCCGGCGAGTCTGGGGTTTGGCACGGTGACGATCACGCCGCAGTTAGGATCGCTGGCATCGGCGCGCGGTGTTATGCCCCACCCGCGCGGCGAGATCGCGGTGGCGGTGCGCGCGGAAAATGGCACATTGCATGGATCGATCACGCTGCCAGAAGGCATAACGGGTACGCTCCACGCGAACGGGCAGAGCGTTGATCTGCACGCGGGGCAGCAGACATTTTAAGGAGTTCCGCACATCAAAGGGATGAAAATCTTGGATTTTGCTCTTTTAATCTGCGTTTATCCGCGTGAATCTGCGTCCCATTTTGTTTATTTTTATGAGGAGATGCGGCAGCACAGGATTTTTTGCCCCCCAATAATTAGCGGTTAATCACAGGGCCGCTTGCCCGGCAGCAGGATGTCCTCTATAGTGATAGCTACCGATTGCTGTCACTCCCCTGCTAGGTATAGGACAAAGGCGGCCTTCTCATGGACTTTGACGATTTCACCGGACGCACGATCCGCGGTTATGAACTGCGCGAACAAATCGGCTATGGCGGCTTTGGCGCAGTGTATCGCGCCTATCAAGCCAGTGTTGATCGGGAAGTGGCGATCAAAATCATCCTGCCGCATCACACCCGGCGCGAGGCATTTGTTCGCCAGTTCGAGATCGAAGCGCGCCTGATTGCCCGTTTGGAGCATGTGCATATCGTGCCGCTTTACGATTTCTGGCACGAGCCGGATGGTAACGCTTACATCGTGATGCGCTATCTGCGGGGGGGCAGTTTGCGCGCGATGCTGCGCCACCAACCCATCCCGTTTGACCTCATGGGGCGCGTGCTGCGGCAAATTGCTGAGGCTTTGGCCCTGGCCCACGAAAACCATATCATTCACCGCGACATCAAGCCCGATAACATTCTATTCGATGAACAGACCAATGCGTATCTCAGCGATTTTGGGATTGCCAAGGACCTCGTGAGTAAAGTAGACCTGGGTGCTACCCCCGATACCCTGGGATCACCGGCGTATGCCGCGCCGGAGCAGTTTTTTAGAGATCACCCGATTGCCTCATGTACAGACGTTTACAGCTTAGGCATGACGTTGTTTGAGGCGTTGGCGGGCGCGCATCCCTTTCCCAGAAATCATATTGATCATTTGAGGAAACAGTTACCCTCGCTGCGAGCGCTGCGCGACAATACTCCCCCCTTACTGGATGCAGTCCTGGCGCGTGCGACCAGCAAAGATCAGGAGGGGCGCTATCCTAATCCGCTCGCGCTGGCGGATGCTTATGATGAAGCCCTGATCCACGCTGCGCAGTCCGGCGCAGTTCACCCGACACCGGTTATGGTCCCCGACCTATCGCCTGATCAAGCGCGGACGAAACCGGACCTGGGGGCGGAAGTGCCCATGACCGGCGAAGGAGAACTGGCAACGCTGCAAATGTTCGGCAAGACGCCGCTTGCCACGTCACATCACCCCGCCGAAAATGGCGAACAAACCGCGCTGCTGATCACCGAAGCGCGCCATTTGCCCGCGCGCGCGTTCCGTTTGGTAGGGCGTGATGTGCTGGTCGAGCAGATCGAAGCGTTAGTTGAGCAGAATCAGCAAATTCTGGTGCATGGCATGGCCGGGATCGGCAAAACGGCGTTGGTCGCGGATGTGGTTGCGCGCCGTTTGGCTGCGGGGCAGGGTCCGGCGTTGTGGCTGCGGGCCGGACATCAAGACGCCCCCGCCTTGATCGAAGCGTTGGTGCGCCCCTTTGACGATCATTTCGTCGTGACGCCGACTAATCTCCAACTCACGCCCGTGCGCGATTTGTTATCCGCCCATAACATTCGCTTGATCGTGCTCGATAATACGTGGCATGATGCGGCATTGCAGGCCGTGTTAGAAGTGCTGCCCTCAGACATCCCCGTAATCGTGACCTCGCGCCAGCGTTACGCGCTGCGCCGGATCGTGACGGTGGATGAACTGGATTTGTTCGCGGCGCTGGACATGCTCAGCGATCACGCCGGGATCGATTACGCGGCGGATGTGGACGCGAATAATCTCTGCCGTTTGTTAGGCTATCACCCCTTCGCGCTGGAATTGGCCGGGCGCACGATTCAAGTGGACGAACTCACCCCCGGCGAATTGATGCAGCGTATTGGTGGCGAACCGCACACGCTCGGCCCGTTA
>JAFGJA010000230.1 GCA_016929355.1 Anaerolineae bacterium
GGAAGTGGTTACCAAACAACAAAAAAGCGCGGAAAATCAATATTTCCTCGCTTTTTCGTTTGCGTAGCCGGTGCGGGAGCGACGGGCGTCGAACGCTCGTTGGCTGCGTGAGGGTTACGGGAAGATTCAGGCTGTTTCTCCGAATTTCACCCCAACGCATGGCCGCGTAGTCAGCTTACCCCTTCGCCAGTCGGCCTGAATGATACAAGGAGACTGGCAAATGACACCCTCAATTCGTCCACTCACTCAAGAACAACGCCAGGCAGCACGCAAAGCCGCGCATGATGCCGTTATCCGTGCGATTGGCACCAAGCCGACTCGCGAGCAATTCACTTATACTACGATTTCAAAATACCCGCCAGCGATCACGCGCTTGATTTCTGGCTTGTGTCTTGTGCTGTTGTTGGCCGCGTTCACACCTTCAGCGATTCGCCTCTATGTGATTGGTTCGCAGACATTTGGGCAAGCAGTGAACAATTCTATTGCCAAAACGGCAGTTGGATTGGCAACCGTATTATCTGCCGAAGTAGGTCAGATCGTTTTCTCACTGGCTCTAGCGACTTTGGGCACATCACCATCAACTCGACGCATGTTATACGGATCGATGGCGATTACGACCACTTTATCGCTCGTGGGCAATATACAGATCAGCCTTGCAGGTCATACGGATAGCCCCTTTGCTTGGCTTGAAGCTATTGCACCGCCAGTTTTGGTACTGTCTACCGCCTATGTGCTCAAGGAGCAGGTGCTGGAAACCATTGAGCGACGCCATGCGAATGAATATGCATTTCAGGCTGCGTTGACCGACTGGCAAACTGCAACCGCCAATCCGGAAGATCATCCTCAGTGGTCGCAGTTTTATGCGAATGCACTCCGAGATGCCCTGCGGAAAGCCAACAATCGTCGTAAGGAAACTCTCAGTCAAATGACTCAGGATGATTGGTGTATAGCAGTGACCCGTGAAGTGAAGGCTGATTTCTGGTTCGCGACAGCTACTCTTGATGAAGATATTCATCCGGTACATTCTGGAGATGGGCATACGTTTACTCCAAGTAGAAATGGCAATGGTGCCCACCCAAAAGTAACCGCCGCCGTCGGGTGAGACGCTGTACCATCTGCGGCCAAGTATTGCCGGAACCATCCTCCTTGGGAGGACGGAGACGAGTGTATTGCTCAAACGCTTGTCGTCAGCGTGCTAAACGCGAACGCGACAAACAGACTGTGAACAGCCCTGGATAGCTGCCAGGGCTGTTTCTTGGTCCACTAATGACAATCGATGTCATCTAGCGGAATGGTCTGGACGGGCAATGAGATCAGGGTGGCATGTCCACGAGTACTATTGCCACACTATTTACGAGAAGAACGACTGTTGCACGAATTTTTTGAGACTACGCCCGATTCACTGAAATTGAGTGATCTTATTTGTGATTAACATCACAAGTAGTCGTTTTCCGACTCCGGCGTGGAAGAGTAGAATAATACCTGAATGCGCTTGAAGATCACGATGAGGTAATCCCATGACGGATGTTTTCATTTCCTATTCGCGACGTAATCTCGATTTTGTTCAACAACTCCATGCAGCCCTGGAAGTCAAAGGCAAAAGTAGCTGGTTCGACCAGAAAACCGCTCCGCTTGAAGGGATTGTTCCCGGTTCAGGCTGGTGGGAGCAGATCAAACAGGGCATTGTGGCTGTCGATAATTTCCTGTTTGTCATCAGCCTTGATTCAGTTGTTTCTCCATACTGTAATGCAGAGATTGCCTATGCGCTGCAACAGGAACGCCGTATCGTTACCGTACTCTATTGTGGCAACATGAGCGAAGTTGAGACACTAAACGCTATTGATGCTGCCATTGATACGATCTCGGCTGATAACGAACTTCCTCCCAGTGTATCTGCGACGGTGACGAATCTGCGGTCGCTCACGCGCCGTAACTGGTTGGCAGTCAGCGCTGTACAGTATGTGGTATTCGCTGATAACGGCGACTTTGATCGTTCGCTAAACTTGCTCATTCATGGGCTGGATACCGATCTCGTGTGGATCAAGACCTTGAGCCAACTGCGGCAGACGGCTAAGGTTTGGGCGGAGACTGGCGATGATTCGTATCTGTGGTCTGAGGCGCGTATTAAGCCGGTGTTGCGGGAAGTCAATAAGCGTGGGCTGATATTATCAGAACAAGAGCGCGAATTTTTGCGTTCTGAAGTGGAGCGCCTAACCGATCGCCTGCAAAACGTAAACCTGGACCATGCCAACCGCGCTCGAATTGGCGAGCGGTTGCATGTTATCGGCGATACTCGCCCCGGTGTCGGGTTACGACCTGATGGACTACCGGATATCGTATGGTGTTCGGTGCCCGGCGGGGAAATTGAGATTGAAGGGCAAAAATTCCAGGTTGATCAGTTTGAGATTGCCAAGTACCCGATCACATATGTGCAATTCCAGGCGTTTATTGATGCCGATTATGGTTTTGACTATGCACGGTGGTGGGATGGGTTAGCGGCGGATGATGATCACCAGTGTAGACCTAGCGAGCAGTACCATAAGTTCAGTAATCACCCCCGCGAATGTGCATCATGGTATGATGCCGTTGTTTTTTGTCGCTGGCTAAGCGAAAAAATGGGCGAAGAAATTCGCTTGCCAACCGAATGGGAATGGCAACAAGCCGCTACCGGCGGAAATCCAAACCATGAATACCCCTGGGGGCCACATGGGGATAGTGTATGCTGCAATGTCAGTCAGAGTGGTTTGGGCAGAACAACCGCAGTAGGGATGTATTTGCCCTGGGCATCACCCGTAGGCGCACTGGATATGGCGGGCAATGTGTGGGAATGGTGCCTGAACGACTATGAACGGCCCACCAATATCGAATTAACTGATAATGTGCGACGTGCGGCGCGCGGTGGTTCCTGGGCACAATGGCTGGAAAGTGCTTGTTGCATTTGCCGCCTCGGCCTCGATCCTAATCACCGTTACCATTACATTGGTTTTAGGGTGATGCGCTTTCCCGATCTCAATCAGCGAGTGGAACATATACCCTTCTCCGCCCAGGTCGAGATCATATCTCCTCCGCGCGCACCCGCAGACCCTTTTGGTTTCCTGCCAGTACCTTTCCAATGGGTAGAAATTCCAGCGGGCCAGGTGACGCTAGATGGTGATCATGGCACGTTTGATGTACCCGCATTCTCAATGGCCAAATATCCTATTACAAATGCTCAGTTTGAGGTGTTTGTGAATGCTAAAGATGGGTATCAGAATATCGAATGGTGGACATATTCGGACGCTGCCCTTCAGTGGCGTTTGGCGAATACCACCCCTCAAACTACAACGTTCGCTGGCGATGATCTGCCCCGTACCGACGTAAACTGGTATGAGGCCGTGGCATTTTGTCGGTGGTTAAGCGCCCAAACCGGAGAAAAGATCACCTTACCAACCGAGCAACAATGGCAATATACAGCGCAACAGGGTGATAGTCGACGTTACCCCTGGGGTGATCAATTTGATCCAACTCTTTGCAATACGAAAGAAAGTGGTATCAAGCGAACTACTCCAGTGGCACGCTATCTCGATGGCGTTAGTCCGTCGGGTGTACTCGACATGGGGGGCAATGTGTGGGAGTGGTGTTTAAATGAAGATCAAACTCCCGCCAACACCGAATTAGTCGGTGCCGTGAGTCGTGCAGTGCGGGGCGGGTCCTGGTTCGACGATCAGAAATACGCGCGCTGTACTATGCGTTACGGATATAGCCCACACAGTCGGGACGATGTGATTGGTTTTCGAGTAGTGCGCTTTCTCGACTTTGATCAGCCAGCGGAGCGCACCATCGTGGACAAACCGACCGCCGCGTACCAGGCCCCTAGCTTGATTCGTTCCCGTACCGGCATTTTTGACCTGCTATCGGCCCCCTTCCAATGGGTAGAAATTCCAGCCGGACAAGTAACATTAGAAGACGACCATGGCACGTTTGATGTGCTTGAGTTTGCTATTGCTAGATATCCCATCACCAACGCGCAGTTTGACGCGTTTGTTAATGCTGAGTATGGGTATGCGCATGTGAAATGGTGGACATATTCGAACAAGGCTCGTGAGTGGTTCAATGCGAACTCAATATCCGAAGCAACCGGATTCACTGGGAATGATCTGCCGCGTACCAATGTAAGTTGGTATGCCGCTGTGGCATTTTGCCAATGGCTAAGCGCGCACACCGGTCTATGGATTACGCTCCCTACCGAACAGCAATGGCAACGTGCGGCTCAAGGGGATGATAACCGGCGTTTTCCTTGGGGTGATCAGTTTGATCTAGATCGTTGCAATACGGCTGAGAGTGACATAAAACAAGTGACCTCGGTCACCAGTTACCTCAATGGCGCTAGTCCATATGGCGTACTCAATATGATCGGCAATGTGAGCGAATGGTGTTTGAACAAGTATGATTTTCCAACGAATGTTGAGTTAGACAGTAGAGTGTCACGTGCGGTGCGGGGTGGTTCATGGTTCACCAATCAAAAGTATTCCCGCTGCGCTTATCGTGGCTGGAGCTTTCCTTTTGACAGCCTTGAGCATTTTGGTTTTCGGGTCGTGCGTGTGTCTCATCTGTAAAGGTATGTTTCACACCTTAAAAATGCCTATACTTAGCTCGACTCCCTCCCTTGAAAATAGAATTTAAGCCGCTGCTTCGAGCGGCTCTAAGATGACTTTAAAGCCAAGCCGTTCCAGACGACGCGTAAGCCA
>JAFGJA010000231.1 GCA_016929355.1 Anaerolineae bacterium
CACTATGCTCCGCATCGCCGGTTACACCAACGTGCGTAACCTTAAGGGTGGTTTCGGCGCATGGACCGAGGCTGAACTCCCGGTTGAAATGCCGGAATAATAAGAGGCACGTTGCTCAATTTGCTTGAACGGGATGAAAGCGGATGAACGAGCAATAAATAGCTCACCGCCGAATAGAAACGATAAAGCGGTATCGAGGCATCTCGGTACCGCTTGTTTATTCGATAACAGGCTTCTATGGAGAATTCACATTGATTCTGCCTGATCACGTAGGGGCGAACCAATGTGTTCGCCCTGGGCCGACACGTTGGCCGGCCTCTACATAAGAAGTCTCTTTTGTTGTCCACTACAACTGTGGGATAACTCATGTTGCTTGCCAGGAGCGTTATCGGGGGAAAACCGTTAGCGCGCAATCTTGATAATTTTGACTTCCCACTCACCACCTGGAGTTTGCACTTTCACCACATCGCCTTTGCGCCGCCCCAACAAGGCTGACCCAATCGGGCTTTCGTTCGAAATTTTGCCATTGCGTGGATCAGCTTCGGCAGCCCCCACGATGCGATAGGTTTCCGGCGGATCATCTTCGCCCTGAATGGTGACTTCCATCCCCGGTTGAACATCTACCGGCACGCCTCGCCTATTATCATCTTTGATGATCGTCGCGTGGTGCAGTAAATTTTCCAGGTACAAAATACGTCCTTCGAGAAATGCCTGCTGCTCTTTGGCATCGTGATAGTCGGCATTCTCCGAAAGATCACCCTGGCTGATCGCCTCTTTAAGCGCTGCCGCTAATGCGGGACGCTTGACGGTGAGCAAATCATCGAGTTCTTTGCGGAGTTCTTCGGCTCCCTCTTCTGTTAGAAATTGTTGATCGTCTGCCATGTATATTTACCTTATCTCTTGCGAACAACCAATCCAAAACATATTTGGACTCTTCAACATCACTATTTATTTTTTTACGTGCGGGTAAATGGCGCAAAAAGACGCTGCCATTCGTTCAAGGCATAGCGATCAGTCATGCCGGCAATGTAATCCGTCACGGCGCGTTCCAGGCCACGATCTGCGACGGCTTGCTGGACCGATGGCGGGAGTTGTTCCGGTTCATCGATATATGTCTCAAAAATTTCAGTAATCACACGCTCCGCTTTAACTGCCATGCGTACCACGCGGTGATGCCGGTACATCGATTTATACAAAAAATCTTTGAGTTCATGATTCATCGCGTCTAAAGACGGAGAACAACCCATCACATTATGATCCAGGCGTTGCAGCGCGTCCGGCGTGGGTAAATCATATTTTGCCAGTTCTGCGCCGGTTGTTTCGATCACATCATTAATTTCAATGCCCAACATCCGGCGGATCATGCGGTGGCGAATTTGCTCATTGAAGTCCTGCCCATCCCAGCCGATGCTTTCTTTAAGCATTTGCCAGATCGTCAGATCGTTCAATTGCTCCGGTTGTAACAGACCAGAACGCAGCCCATCATCCAAATCATGCGCGCTGTAGGCGAGTTCGTCGGCGACATTGGCGATCTGCGCTTCCAGGCTGGCACGCAGAACAGGATCAAAACCCTCGCCTGAGGCATCGCTGAGATCGTAGCGCGTCTCATGTTTGACAATACCTTCACGCGATTCATGGGTGAGGTTAAGCCCCGGCCAATCCGGGTAACGATTTTCGAGTTTGGTCACAATCCGCAGCGTTTGCTTGTTATGATCAAACCCGCCATGATCGGCCATGAGTTTGTTTAAAATCGCTTCGCCAGAGTGCCCAAAGGGGGAATGGCCGATGTCGTGTACCAGACAGATCGCCTCGACCAAATCCTCATTCGCGCCGAGCGCCCGCGCAAAGCTGCGCCCGATCTGCGCGACTTCCAGCGTATGAGTCAGGCGCGTGCGATAATAATCCCCTTCGTAATTAACGAAGACCTGGGTTTTGTACTCCAACCGCCGGAACGCAGTGGTATGCAAAATGCGATCCCGGTCCCGTTGGAACGCAGTGCGATATGGACCTTCAGGATCGGGAAACTCGCGGCCCTGGCTGTCCGCACTTTTGAGCGCATACGATGCTAGCGTTTGCGCCTCGATCTCCTCGCGTTTGGCGCGCGTAATGAGCATGATTCAATGTGTCCCAAAAATAATTGTCAGGATGAAAGCCTATTATAGCCTATTTTGCCACTTTTTGTTTGAGATTGGTTTGCAGAGGTGTTAAGGATACTCGACCTTATCAAATGTATCTCCCCTCTCCATTGTGTGGAGAGGGGGCCGGGGAGTGAGGTAATGAATTGCTTACGGCGTCGGACGGGGACGAGGGCGCTGACTGCGTTCGATCAAGCCCAAACTCGGATCGTGATCGGTGTCGCGCAGGACCATCACCTGCCGCAGTTCGAGCAGTTGATCGCGTAGCACGGCAGCTTTCTCAAATTCGAGCGCTTTCGCGGCGGCTTTCATCTCAGTTTCCAATGAGTCGATCAGTTTTTGCAACTCAGTCTTGGGCAGGCTGGCCGGAGATACCTCAGCAGTTTCTTGATCGGTGGCTGGTGTAGCTTTAGCCGCTTGCTGCATCCGTATCGTGAGATCACGAATCTCTTTGACGATACTGGCCGGTTCAATGCCATGTTCCTCATTGTAGGCTAACTGCACGGCCCGGCGGCGTTCGGTTTCATCAATGGCAGCTCGCATTGCATCGGTGATCTTTTCGGCGTACATAATCACTCGTCCGTCAACATGACGCGCGGCGCGCCCGATGTTCTGGATAAGCGCCTGTTCAGAGCGCAGAAAACCTTGCTTGTCCGCGTCCAGAATTGCCACCAGCGAGACTTCAGGCAGGTCTAAGCCTTCCCGTAAGAGGTTGATGCCAACCACCACGTCATAGACGCCCAGGCGCAGATCGCGCAAAATTTCGATCCGCTCGATGGTGTCAATTTCGGAGTGCAGGTAGTGAACGCGAATCCCCATTTCGAGCAGGTAATCGGAGAGGTCTTCGGCCATGCGCTTGGTGAGCGTGGTCACAAGGGCGCGCTGCCCCACCTGCACGCGGCGGTTGATCTCGGTGAGCAGATTATCCACCTGCCCGATAGTGGGCCGCACTTCAATCACGGGATCAACGATGCCGGTAGGCCGGATAATCTGCTGCACAACCTTTTGCGCGTGCTCGGCTTCATAGGTAGCCGGGGTCGCGCTCATGAACACGACCTGATTCATGCGCTCCTCAAATTCTTCGAAGTTGAGCGGGCGATTATCCAACGCGCTCGGCAGCCGGAATCCATAATCGACCAGATTCACTTTGCGCGACTGATCGCCGCCATACATACCGCGCACTTGCGGCAAGGTCATGTGCGATTCGTCGATGACCATCAAATAATCCGAGGGGAAATAATCGAGCAGCGTCCAGGGCGGACTCCCGGCGGGGCGCTGATCCAGGTGGCGCGAATAGTTCTCGATGCCGCTCGTATACCCGATCTCGCGGATCATTTCCAGATCGTAGCGGGTGCGCTGCTCGATGCGCTGCATTTCGAGCAGGCGGTTTTCCCGTTTGTATTCCATGATGCGCTCATCAAGCTCTTTTTCAATATCGGTGAGCGCCTGTTTGAGCAGTTCATCGGCGGTGATAAATTGTTTCGCCGGGAAGATCGAAATCTGTTCGTGATCAGCCAGGATTTCACCCGTCAGCGCGTCAAATTCGGTCAGGCGCTCGATCTCGTCGCCAAACATGGCGATGCGGTAGGCGGTGGTCCCGTAAGCGGGGATCACTTCGAGCGTATCACCACGCACGCGGAACGTGCCGGGTTTCAGTTCAAAATCGTTGCGCCCGTATTGGATGCCAACCAGATGCCGCAAAATGATGTCGCGACGGTGAGCGGTCCCGGTCTTGAGTTCCAGCATGGCCTGCCCCCAGGTTGCCGGGTTGCCGAGGCCGTAAATGCACGAGACGGACGCGACGATCAACACGTCACGGCGACTGAGCAAAGACGCCGTTGCCGCCAGCCGCAGCCGGTCAATTTCCTCGTTGATGTCGGTTTCTTTCTCGATGTACAAATCTTTGCGTGGGACGTAGGCTTCCGGTTGGTAGTAATCGTAGTAGCTGACGAAATATTCCACTGCGTTGCGCGGGAAAAAGTCCTTGAATTCGGCGTAGAGTTGGGCCGCCAGCGTTTTATTATGCGCCAGCACCAGGGTCGGGCGCTGCACTTGCGTGATCACGTTGGCAATGGTATAGGTTTTGCCCGTGCCGGTTGCACCTAACAAGGTCTGAAACTTGAGGCCATCGTCGATGCCAGCCACCAATTCGGTGATCGCTTGCGGTTGGTCGCCGGTAGGCCGGTATTCCGAGACTAACTCAAAAGGGGGCATAACGCGCAGACTCCTTTGTCGTGGAGCGAACGGAAGTTCTAGATTATAACATACCTGTGATGTTTCAGCGAATTTTTCGGTTTAGCTCATTGTAGATTTTCAGCACAATCACATATAATCGCTGCATATTGGGTTGACGCTGGCAAGTGAGTTAAAACTATGGTTGTCCCTTCGGAATTTCGCATCCTGCTGCTTGGTACATTCCCCGGTCAGGCATGGCTATTTAAGCGGTTAGAACAGCTTTTTGCCCCTGTGTCGATTGATGCGCTCGACCATCCCCCAACGGATGATCATGACGATAATCTCAATGCCCCTAA
>JAFGJA010000232.1 GCA_016929355.1 Anaerolineae bacterium
GACTTCCCAACAGAGCTTCTTCTCCCTTCCTCTGCTTGCGGGGGAAGGGCTGGGGATGGGGGTTTATCCTTTCCATACACGCTCTTAGCTGCTGGCGAAACTCTAGCACGCACTATATAGGGGCCGACCAGCGTGTCGGCCCAGGGCGAACGCGAACCAGAGATTCGGATTGGTTCGCTGCATGTAAACCTCCCCTCCTATAAGACTTGTTATGGTAAGTGGCTGATTATGTGTATTTAGCCAGGTTTAGTGCTTAACCTGTCATATTCAGCGCCATGAGCGGGTTTTATAGCTACATACGGGAGGCAATTTATGGGCAAATATTTGAAAGTCGCGGGTGTTGTTTTAAGTGGATTGCTGGTGGGTTCGATTTTTTTGCCGGTAGCGGAGGCATATATCGGGTGGCTGCATACGCCGCCCCAGGATGATGCTTACGCGCGTATTTCGGCGGTTATGTTGTGTTTGGGGCTGCTGCTGTGGCTGTTAGGCTATGCGCGCCCACGCCAGATGACGCCCGGCTATACACCGCTTTATGCGCTGGTGTTCGGGCTGATCGCGCTGGTGCTTGGCGTAGGGGTGGATGCTGGTGATTCGCGCGTTGTGGCGCTGATTCTGTTCGTGCTGCCGTTCCCATTTTTTACGTTGACATTGGGCAGCGCGTTTTTATGGTGGGAGCAGAGTCGGATGGTGGTTTATCAGACGGCGCAGCAGCCGGACGCGGTTCGGGCAAGTTGTGTGCCGCATTAGAGCGTGTTATGCACTATCCCCCGGCCCCTTTCCCCGCAAGCAGGCTGGTGGGAGGACAGTTTTACCGAGTCGGGTTTATTTACGAGGTCATTGTAGGGGCGAGGCGACGCCTCGCCCAGGGCGACCCACCGGGTCGCCCCTACACAACCCGCGATTCAAACCAGCATCCCACAAAGTGTCCCCCTGTCAGCGCAAGCAGGGCAAGGGGAGTGCTTGTCCCTTCCTGCCTGCGGGGAGGGACTACAGGGTGGGGTCAAATGGCTTGCCGCACACGCTCTCAAGGCAAATTTACGCTTTCTTAACCGCGATCTGTCGGGGCTGCGCTTCGGGCAGTTTGGGCAGCGTGAGGGCCAAAACACCGTCGAGATAGGTGGCGTCGATATTTTCCACATCCACCGTTTCACCCAGGCGCACGCTGCGCTGGAATGCGCCGTAGCTGCGTTCGCGGTAGGTGTAGCGCTCGGTTTCCTCGTCGATGGCGTTATTAATCTCGCCACTGATGGTCAAGACGTGATCCTCAACTTCCACATTCACTTCGTCCGCCGCGATGCCGGGCAGATTCAGGCGCACTTCGAGTTCGTGCTCGCGTTCGATCACATCCATCGCCGGGCGCAAGACCGGGCGGGCGGTGTCGCTGTTGTAATGTGCCAGGGCGTCGTTATAACGGGTGCGCCAGACGTTGTTCGCCGGGTTGTAGCGTACCAATTTCACCATGTTGATTTCTCTCCTGTGGTAGAGCCTACCAGTCTCATCTGAATATGGTCTAATCATGCCACACAACTGTAAGAGAAATCTCAGCGTAGTGTCAGAAAACGCTCGGATTTGCGTAAAACTTCTGCAAGAACGATCCAGCGCTGCGAAAAAACCTGTAAAAATGACGTGATCTGCCAACCTGTTTGGGTGCGCGCTGAACACGTATCAATAAGTCTAGAATTATGATCTTCTTTGTTCTTATCTCGATCTACTCTGTGTTCTCTGCGTCTCTGCGGTGAATTAATACGCATTCTTGTTGCGATTAAACACCATCTGGAACACCGTCCGCAGCACGATCTTAATATCCAGCCACAGCGACCAGTTTTCCACGTACCATAGATCGTACTTGGTGCGCTCCAAAATCGACGTGTCGCCGCGCATCCCGTTCACCTGCGCCCAACCCGTCATGCCCGCTTTTTCGCGGTGACGTTCCATATAACGCGGGATGAATTCGCGGAACTTCTGCACGTAATAGGTCTGCTCTGGGCGCGGCCCGACGAGACTCATTTGCCCATAAAAGACGTTGATCAACTGCGGAATTTCGTCCCAATTGGTTTTGCGCATAAACGCTCCGATGCGCGTCACGCGCGGATCGCCTTCGGTGGTCCAGCCGGGACCGTCTTTTTCAGCATCGTTGCGCATCGAGCGGAATTTGATCATGGGGAAGGGGTGTCCGTCCAGGCCCATGCGTTCCTGGCAGAAGAACACCGGCCCCGGCGATTCGAGCTTGATCAGGAAGGCGGTCAGCGCCATGATGGGCGAGAGCATCACTAACCCGATGAACGATCCCACAATATCCATACTGCGCTTGAGACTGAGTTTCCAACCGCGCAGCGCCACATCGCGCACGGAGAGCATGGGCATTCCGTTCAGGTCGTCCACCGTCATGCCGCCGGTCATATACGCGAAAATGTCCGGGTACACCTTGATATTCACCCGCCCGCGCTGGCATTTGCTGACTAACTGGACCAGTTCGCGGTGGGAGGCTTCCGGCAGGGCGATGATCACTTCGTCGATCTCGTAAGTGTCGATCAGTTCGGGGATTTCGTTCGTTGTGCCGATGATGGGTACTTCGCCTACCGATTTGCCCGGACTGCCGTTTACCGCGCCAATGATGTTATAGCCCAGGTGCGGCGACCAGCGAATTTTTTCCGCGATGGTGCGCGCCACTTCGCCCGATCCCACGATTAGCACATTGTCGCGGCCCACGCCGAGATCGCGCATCTGGACCGTGATCTGGCGATGCACTTCGCGCCCGATCACCGTGAGGACGATCCCCAAAATCCAGGCATAGATCACCACGCCGCGTGGGTAGTCGAGTTCGAACGCGCTGTTTTTGAAGGCGAGTGTTTCAAACGCCACCGCGAGAAACGTGCCAATCGAGACATTTTGCGCAATCGTATAGCTGGTATCAATGCGGCTCACGGCGCGTTTTTGGTGATACATCCGCGCAAAATAGAAGACCATCATCACCGTTGCGACATGAATGACCAGCATGGGGAAGTAGTTCGAGAGCGGCGGCGGATCAACCGGGACGGCGGGCAGGGGCAGGCGCGCGCGCAGCACGTAACCCAATACAAACGCCACCGCCAGCATGAACGCATCGCTCACCACTAACGTTGTGCCCAACAGCCCGCGAATCTGGCGATCCCACCGGGAATTCAGCCGCACGCGGCGCGCTTCCATCGTGGTATGTTTGGCCGCATGACGCCCGGTGATCGCTTCCGGCGCCTGACTGGATTGATCCGGTGGCTGATCCGTAAACCGATTCGTCATGTCCTGGGTGACGGCGTTGGCGGTGTTGTTTTGGTTGCTGTTGCGAGTGCTGTTTCGGTCAGCAGCGCCTTGGTGTTCAGCAGGTACGGCCAGATCGCCCGGCCCCCCTTCACCGCGATCCCCAACATGATCAGGCTGTGGAGCGGCCACGCTGTTGTGGCCCGGTAGTGTTGGTAGTAGAAGATCAGCATCGCCCGGTAGAAGTCTGTCTGCGCCCGCTTCGATTGGCGACTCGCCGCCCGTTTGACGTGCGTCACGGTCACTTGCGGGTTGTACATCACTTTCCACCCGGCTTGTTTGATTCGGTACGCCCAATCCAGGTCTTCTCCATACATAAAATACGATTCGTCGAACAGGCCCACGCGCTGAATGGCCGCGCGGCGGACCAGCATAAACGCCCCGACCACTGAATCCACTTCGGTTTCGGTGTCCGGGTCGAGATAAGTCATATTATACCGCCCAAAACGTTTGCTGCGCGGGAACAGCTTGGATAATCCGACCATCCGGTAAAAACTGATGGCCGGGGTCGGGAAGCTGCGGCGGCACGCTAAATCCAGCTTGCCATCCAGCATGACCAGCTTTGGCCCCGCCGCGCCAATCGTTGCGTCGGCGTCCATATAGTGTACCATATCTGCCAGCGCGGAAGGCGGCAGCACCGTATCGGGATTCAGCGCCAGCGCATAACGCGGGGTGTTATCAGTGCAGCCCTGTTCAAAGCCCAGCACGCGAAAGCCTTGATTATTCGCCTGCGGAAAGCCGCGATTTTCCGCATTAGCGATGACTTCCACAGCAGGAAATTCGGCGCGGACCATCTCGGCGCTTTTGTCCCACGAAGCGTTATCGACGACGATCACGCGAAACGTGACGTTTTCCGACGCGAAGACCGAGCGCAAACAGTCCCGCAGTAAATCGCGCGTATTCCAATTGACAATGACGATGCCGAGATCAAGATCGGACATGGTTCCTCGCTTGTGGGTGAGTATTTCACGCAGGCTATCGCTGCTGTGCATCTGCGCGCGATTCGTGATTCTAGCGGATTCCGGCGTGTGTCTCAAGGTTAGCTTATCACGCGCACCTGTCGGGCGCTGGTTGGCTGCCTGACGCCCACCTGACGGGGGATAGGCGGGGCATACCTTCACCTGCGATCAGGCGCGCAACGCGCCGCGTCGTTATGCGTAAATAGGGGTAATGACTGAATACCCAATGAGGAGTGTGCTACGATGGCTGAAGAACAAAAACATGGTTGTGAAACGTGCCCGATCCGCCAGCGTGCGGAAGCCAACCCCAAATCGTTTGTCGCGTGGTTGTGGCGCTTCCATACCAAATTCTGCCCCGGTTGGAAAGCCTACCAGCGTTCGCTGGCGGAACAGAAGCAGGCGTAAATTTCGCTATATATAAAACCAGACAGGGCATATTCGCGCCCTGTCTGGTTTGCTGTGATCACGGCACAGTAGCGGTGATCTCACATTTGCCGGTGTTCCCCTCTGCGTCTTCGGCGACTGCCGTGAAGGTGTGTTTGCCGGAGTTGCGGTAGGGTGAGCATTGTCCATCCCCGCTCACCAGGCAGTATTTCACCCGTTCTTCTTTGTTGTTGAAAACGCCATCCACTGAAAAACTCACCGATTTAATATCGTTATCGCCCATGTTATCAGTGACAATCGCTTCCAGGCGGAACGGGTCGTTGGAGATGATATGGCACTCAACGTCGATCAGATCGCACATGGGGGCGTCGATGCCAGCGTCAATCGACCAGACCGCCCGGCAGTAGGTTTTTTGCACGCTGCGACCAAAAACTGCGGCGACGCCGATCACGACGACAGCCGCCAGCGCCAGGATCAGGGCGTATTCCACTAACCCCTGACCGCGTTCGAGAATGCGGGGTTTGCGTGCTTTGCTATTCATGATAATGTCTCCCAGGATAAGCGCATAAAAGATGTATCTCTATTATACCGTTTTTATGGGAAATTCATGACTTCCGTACTATTTTCATACAATTAGCGCAAGACTAATACAAATATAAAGACGCAGAAAATTATCCTGCGCCTTTAGTATTATTTAAATTGATTCAAAATTATAAGATGGTTTGCGGCGAGGTTATTTGCGCAGCGCTGCATCCACCTTGCCCCGCAGCAGGCGTTCCGGGGCTGCGCCCACGATCCGATCCACCACCCGCCCCCCTTTGAAGATCAGCAGCGTCGGGATGCCCTGCACATGGTAGGTTTGGGATGTGCGCGGGTTTTCATCGACGTTCAGCTTGGCAACGGTCA
>JAFGJA010000233.1 GCA_016929355.1 Anaerolineae bacterium
GAAAGGGGGTGATGCAAATGTCCGAAGACGGTCTAGGTGGCCTTACGGATGATGCTCTTGCGAAGTTACACAAACCTGAATTGCACACATGTTATCAATTATCAATCAAAAAGGAACAAGGAACATCATGGACGAATCTGGGGTTAGCACCGATAAGAACCGCGTTTGGATATTTGATACCACCCTGCGTGATGGCGAACAATCGCCCGGCGCAAGCCTGACCAGCGCCGAAAAGATCGACATTGCGCGGCAGTTGGCCCGCCTGGGCGTAGACATCATCGAGGCTGGGTTCCCCGCCGCCTCCCCCGACGATCTGGAAGGTGTGCGCCGCATCGCCCGCGAAGTTGGGACCGCCGATGGCCCCGTCATCTGTGGTTTAGCCCGCACCACCCACAACGACATCGACAAAGCCTGGGAAGCGGTCCAGGATGCCGCCAAACCGCGTATCCACACCTTCCTCGCCACCTCCGACATCCACATGAAATACAAGCTGCGCATGACACGCGAGCAAGTCGTGGAAAAAACCCGCGAAATGGTCGCGTATGCCAAAGCATATTGCGACGACATCGAGTTTTCGCCGGAAGATGGCTGCCGCTCCGATCCCGAATTTCTGGTCGAAGTGTTGAGCGTGGCGATTGCCGAGGGTGCAACAACGCTCAATATCCCCGATACGGTGGGCTATATTGTCCCCAACGAATACTATGATCTCATCCGTTATCTGATCACCAACACGCCCGGCGGCGACTCCGTGATCTGGTCGGCGCACATGCACGACGATCTCGGTCTGGCAACGGCGAATACGCTGGCGGGCCTCATGGCTGGCGCGCGCCAGGCCGAAGTGACGATCAACGGCATTGGCGAGCGCGCGGGCAATACTTCGCTCGAAGAAGTGGTTATGGCCCTGCGCACCCGCCCGCAAACCTACGATCTGCACACCAACATCGATGCCACGCAGATCGTGCGCAGCAGTCGCATGGTCAGCAACTATACCGGGATGCCGGTCCAACCGAACAAAGCCATTGTCGGGATCAACGCTTTCAGCCATGAAGCGGGTATCCATCAGGATGGAATGCTCAAGCACCAATCCACCTATGAAATCATGACGCCGGAATCGGTGGGCTTGTCGCAGAGCAATCTGGTGTTGGGCAAGCACAGTGGCCGCCATGCGTTCCGCGTCCGGTTGGAAGAACTCGGTTACGAAATGGATAACGACGATCTGAATCAGGCCTTCGAGCGGTTTAAGAAATTAGCCGACAAAAAAAAGAATGTCACCGATGCCGATCTCGAAGCGCTGATCGCTGATGAACTCTACGGGCCGGAAGAAGTCTACCACATGGAAGGGTTGCAGGTCGCGTGCGGGCAGATGGGTATGCCGACGGCCACGATCAAGATGCGCGGGCCGGATGGTGATACGCAGATCGTCGCCGCGATTGGCACGGGTCCGGTTGATGCTGCATTTCAGGCCATTGACAAAATTGTCCAAATGCCAAACACGCTGGTTGAATACCGCGTGGCCGCGATCACCGAAGGGATCGATGCCCTGGGTGAAGTGACGGTGCGTATCCGCCGTGACGAAAATGGGCGGCGCACATTCGGCGGGCATGGGGCCGATACCGACATCATTGTTGCCAGCGCCAAAGCGTATATTTCCGCGCTGAACAAGATGTTGACCTATACCGGCTATGCTGATCATGCGCCGGAAGGAGCCGCCGCCACCGTTAAGGTCGGCGCGGCAGGGTAGCAATTTTCGATAATTCAGAGGGGCGTATCGCCTACGCCCCAGACAACACACAGGCGATGTATCGCTTATTTGAGGAGCCAGGACAGATGTCTACCAAGCACAACACACAATCAGATAACAAACAACCGCCGACGCAGCCCTTATTCGAGCCATTCCCGGAACCACAAACCTATCCGAAACGCTGGGATGGCATAGCATTGGAAGAACTCTCCCGTCCAAAAACGGGCAAATCCAAATCTAAACCGCAAGTATAGGAGTCTCGCATGGGAAAAACATTAGCCGAGAAAATCATCGCCGCCCACGCCAAAGATGTAACAGAAGTCTCGGCAGGTGATTTGGTAACGGTCACTACTGATGTGGTGATGGCGAACGATGTCACTGCCGCCATCGCCATCGAATCGTTTGACGCGATAGGCGTTGGCGAAGTCTTCAGCCCCGACAAAATCATGTTAGTGCCGAGCCACTTCACCCCGAACAAAGACATCAAAAGCGCGGAACAGACCAAAACGCTGTTCAACTTCGCGCAGGATCAGGCGCTTTCGCACCGTTTCCAGGTCGGACGTTCGGGGATCGAGCATGTGGTCTTGCCGGAACGCGGCCTCGTGCTGCCCGGCGATCTCGTGGTCGGCGGCGACAGCCACACCTGCACCTATGGCGCGCTAGGCGCGTTCGCTACCGGCATGGGGTCCACCGACATCGCGTTTGCGATGGCAACCGGTAAAACGTGGCTCAAAGTGCCCGAAACCATGAAATTTGTCTACGAAGGCAAACTCCAACCGTATGTGTACGGCAAAGACATGATCTTGCGCACAATTGGCAAGATCGGTGTGGATGGTGCGCTGTACCGCGCAATGGAATTCACCGGCCCTGCGATCCATGATCTGCCGATGTCGGATCGTCTGACGATGGCGAACATGGTCATCGAGGCGGGCGGCAAGTGTGGGTTTATGCCGTTTGACGATGTGACCCGCGCATACGTCGAAGCGCGCGCAACGCGGCCCTATACACCCTACTATGCTGATGATGACGCGGAATACGTCTCGGTGCATGAAGTCGATCTCACGGATATGGAGCCGCAGTTGGCCTGCCCCTATTCCCCTGATAATGTCAAGCCGATCAGCCAGGTTAAACCGGAAAAGGTCGATCAGGTGTTTATCGGAAGTTGCACTAACGGGCGCTTTGAGGATTTGGCGATTGTGGCGGACATCCTGCAAAAGACCGGGCGCGAATTTCATCCTGATGTGCGCGTGATCATCATCCCCGGTTCGCAGCAGGTCTATCTCGACGTGCTGCGCGAAGGCTGGCTGGAACTGTTCACGCTGGCGGGCGCTGGCGTGAGTGTCAGCACCTGCGGGCCGTGCCTGGGTGGGCACATGGGC
>JAFGJA010000025.1 GCA_016929355.1 Anaerolineae bacterium
ACCGTCAGATCATGCAACGGATGCCTGCCTGATCCTGGCGGGGAGGGGGCAGTTTGCCTGTTCTTCCTATTGCGAAGGTTAACTAATTTACCTCACCCCCTAGCCCCCTCTCCATGCAATGGCGAGGGGGAATCAGGCAGCTACGTACCCAGCGCCATATACGCCCCAGATAAGGCCGTTTATATTACTCTATCCCTGGCGCGCGTACATCATACGCCTGGAACGGCCAGAACGTTTTGCGCCCTTGCACAGTGAAGCCTTCCGCGATCAAAAATTCGAAGACATCCCGCGTCGGGACAAAATAGACGGTGGGACGCGCGGCAACCTGTGGCAGCCATTCGTCGGGATGCGCCAGCAAATACTCAGGACTCGCCAGAAACACGTCGGTATCATCGTCCAGATTGATCAGCACCGGGGACACCACGCCGCGCGCCACCGATCCGATCAACACTTGCTCGCTGCTAGCCGGGTACAGCGCCGGACCAGCCAGCCGCACCCGTTCATCGTACTGCTTATACAGCGTCAGCAAGCCAGCCACCAACATGACCAGCATAAACGCCGGGAGCAACCATTTTTTGAAGGACTGCAAACCGGGCAGATCGATCAACCAGACCGGGATCAAGACGCAAAAAGCCCAGGGCACGCTCAGATACCAGGGGTTGATCATGGCATGGAACGGGCTGAACGAAAATGTATACTGCGCTACTGTTGTGCCGTAATTGAACAGCACGAACATGATCAGGAAAATCGCGCGATCCCGTTCCTGTAACCAGGCACGCCACCCGGTATCAGGACGGCTGGCCGAGCGCCGCGTTTGCCAGATCGCCAGCGCCAACAAGCCCACCGGCAGCACGATCATACCGGCGGCGACGATGAAGCGCCGCGCGTCCGTAAACGAATTGCGATCCAGCACAAATTGGATCGTCTGGTCGATGACCGCTTCGCCGCGCACCGACACCTCATCCCAGGAAAAATCCGGTTCGACGCGCCCGCCCTGCCGGTCCAGCGATTCGAACAACTGCGGGTGCAGCGCGATCACGATCACCGCCGCCACCGCCAGCCATGCCACCAGTGTTATGATCCGTCGGGGCTGCCACCAGCCAAACCGCAGCGCTAACGCCGCTAATGCGCTGACGATCACCCAGAAAAACATATAGTGCGTGAGAACGCCCATCGCGGCGACCAGCACAATCGCGAGTCCCTGATACGGCGAAAGTGATAGATTTTGACCTTCTCTTGCTTTTACCTTGATTTTCTCTGTGTTCTCCGTGTCTCTGCGGTGAATCAGATTTTCCGGCGCGTAAAAATAGCGATAGACCAGATAGGCAAACAGCACGGCCAGCAGCGTGAATAACTGGTAATGGCGGAAATAAAACGAGGTATAGGTCGCGGTGGGATTGATAAACCACGCCGCCGCCACTGCCATCGCCAGCCAGCGATCCCGGAAGATCGCCCGCGCCAGCGCGAAGATCACGATCAGCGTAGCGATGCTGAACAGCGTGTTCAGCGTCAGTATCGCCTGCAAATTTGCGCCAAACACAATAAACCACACATGCGCCACCCAGAAATAAAATGGCGGCGCGACTTCGGTTTCCGCGAGATCGTGCCGGATTTGATCAAACACAAACTTGTCTTCGATCTGCATATACGGCCTGAGATCGCCCACCTTGACCCAGGCATAAAGCGGGTATTCCTCATGAACCGCGTTATAGGTCCAGGCTTCGAGATGCCCGGTCGCCTCCATGAACGACATGCCCTCGTCGTGATTGATGATCTGCTGGCGATCCACAATCACCACGCGCCCGATAATCCCCGCAAGGATGGCGATCACAAACAGCGCGCTCATTATGCGGCGGCTGATCTGGTCCGTATGCCATTGGTTGATCGTCATGTGATATATCCGACTCCTACTACGCGGCTTCGCCCCCCGACCCGCTCCATGCAATGGCGAGGGGGAGTCACCTACACAGTCAAGTCCCCCTCTCCGGCCTGGCGGGAGAGGGGGATTTAGGGGGTGAGGCCGCGTGAAACCTGTATCGTACAATTTGCAAGTGAATTCTGTAGGGCATAAACAAACTGAGTCTTGTACTGGTACACTGAGGCATAAATCGGCCAACGGTTTCTGTAGGGGCCGACCAGCGTGTCGGCCCAGGGCAAACACATTGGTCCGCCCCTACGAAATCCTGGCTAAACATATACCACCGTGTACTAGCCTACGGTCTGAGCGGCACTTTCACCGTCAGCACCGTGCCCTGCCCTTCTTCGCTCTCGATGGTCAGCAAGCCGCCCAATTGTAACGCGCGCTGGTGCATATTGTGGAGGCCAAAACTGCTCGGATCGCGGAACTTGGATTGATCAAAACCCTTGCCATTATCTTTGACGGTCAGGATCACATCGCGCCCCACTTCACGCACCTTGACTTTGACTCGAGTCGCATTGGCGTGCCGGGCCACATTCGAAAGCGCCTCACGCACGATCTGCGTCAGCGAATGGCGTTGGCGATCACTGAGCGTGTGCAGATTCGGCGGCACATCGACCACCACATCCACCCGCGCAAAATCGCGGAAGTGCCGCGCTAGATTATCCAAACGCTGCTTGAAGGTCGCTTGTTCCTCGCGCGCGGTGCGCAAGTTGCGAATATACAACCGGATGTCTTCTATGATCTGGTTCAGATTCTCAATGATGCTGTGATACTGTTCTTCCTGCTCCGGTGTCATCGGGAACTGCCCGCGCATGATTTCCAGCTTCATGCCCACTGCATAAACTGACTGGATCACACCGTCGTGTAGTTCCATCCCGATCCGGTCCCGTTCGCGGCTGAGGGCCAAATCTTGCAACTGTTTGGACAGCCGCGCGTTTTCAATCGCCACCGATGCCTGTTTCGCCAGCAGCACGATCAAGCGCTCATCATCCTCGCTGAACGGTTCGCCATCAAGCGGATCGGTCAGATACAGGTTGCCAATGCGCTCGCCCCGGCTGATGATCGGCACGCCCAAAAAACGCTGCATGTGCGGATGGGCACTGCCACCAAACCCCGCCGAACGCGGGTCATTCGCCAGGTTATCCAACCGGATCGGATCATCGGATTCCAGCACCGCGCCCAACAACCCCATGCCGCGCGGCTCATCCGTTAAATGCTGCATTTGTTCGGCGTCCAGGCCGGAGGCCGTGAACGACTTCAAATAGCCATCTTCATCCGGCACACCTAACGCCGCATACCGCGCGCCGACCAGTTCGCGCGCAATATCCGTAATCGCTTTGAGCGTGCGCGGCAGACTCAAATCACTGGTCACAGCCGCCGCCGCCCGACTCAATGCATCCAACATGGTGGTACACTCATCTGATAATTGAGGGGATTGTGCAGAATCAGTCATCGCCAGTATCCCAATTTGACCTAATTTCGATTTCGGATTAATATGATAGCAATCTTAAAAATTCGCCAGACGTATTTAACCATACAATACGCTTGACCCAAAGTGGTGCGACTACCCACACACACGGTATAATCTGGATTGATGCGCATATTCTGCGATAATAGTCGTTAACTCATCGCAGTTGACGTATTAAAACGGCGCACAATCGCTAGCCATAATGTTTATAAATCGTCCCAATGTCGGAGAAACACGTGACTTCACTTCGTATTATGATCGCTGACGATCACGCCGTCGTCCGTGCCGGGTTAAAGGCGCTACTCGAACAACAACCCGATTTTAATGTCGTGGCCGAAGCCGAAAGCGGTATCGAAGCCGTGCGGCAAGCCGTGACCCACCAACCCGACATTATCGTCATGGACATTCGAATGCCCGGTGGCCTCTCCGGGATCGAAGCCTGTGAACAGATCAACGACCAGATTCCGAACACCAAGGTCATCATGCTCACCTCTTACGCCGAAGACGAACTCGTCATGGACGCCGTGCGCGCGGGTGCTGTCGGTTATGTCCTCAAGCGCGTCGGCAGCAGCGATCTGGTAGACGCGATCCGCACGGTGGGCAAAGGTGACGCCTTGATCGATCCGACCATGACCAAAGCCCTGCTTGAAGAAGTCCGTCAAGCCGCCCAGGTCAAGGAAGCCTCCGCCTTCTCTGGTCTGACTCCGCAAGAAATGCGCATTTTGGCGCTGATGGTCGAAGGTCTGACCAATCGTGAGATCGCGGCCCAGCTTTTCCTGGGTGAAGGCACTGTCCGTAACTATGTCGGCAACATTTTGAGCAAACTCCAGGTTTCCAACCGCGCCGAAGCTGCTGTCTTTGCCGTCAAAAACCACATCGAGCGCCACCTCCCTGCCGATGATGAAACCTAGCCACGATCAGACTCAGGGTATCTGCAACTATAAAACCCGCCCCATGAGGCGGGTAGTGCAAATGATCATAGTCCCTATGTGCAATCAGCACACAGGCGCATCATCAACCCTTATTGATACACTGTCAATACAAAAAAAGCCCACGGATTATCGTGGACTTTTGTTTTAGATTGGCGTGCTATGATTTCGAGCGAATGTTAATCCTCGTCACCCTCACCCTCACCCTCAACCACCGGGCGGGTGCGCTCCATATCGGGAATGCCGAAGCCGTTTCCCTTCGCCTTCTTCCCAAAGCCCATCGCGCGGCGCGGCATCAGGTCATCGCCGGTATTGATCTGGCTGGACAGACTGCCCACTGACTGTTTGAGCGTCGCCAAATCCACTTCACGCTGTTGGTTATGCGCGGCCAGCATCCGCGCGTGTAACGCGATCTCGCGCACAAATGCGCCCGTTTGATCGACCAGATAGGGCACAATCTCGGCGTGGTTTTCCTGCCACTGCGGACCCATGTAATGCTTGAGCATTTGTGTCGCCAATTCCTCATCCTGAATCGGCGGAATAACCAGAATCCGGTCCATGCGTCCGGGCCGCTTGGCGATCCGTTCGTCGATCACTTCGGGATAATTAGTGGTCGCCAGCAGCAGCGCCCCGCGCGCGTTATTCGGGGATTCCAACCCATCCAACACGTTCAGGATGCGCGCTTTGTCATCCTTGCGCAGATACACGTCAATTTCTTCCACAATCAGCAGCACCGGATACCCGGCATTGGCTACCACGTTGAGCGCATGGTGAATCTTGTGGAAGGATGCGCCATCATCATCTGCACCGGAAACATAGACCACGACGCGCTTTTTCTTCAGCGCGAGTTTCGCCATCGCCGCGCAGAGCATAGTTTTCCCCGTACCGGGCGGGCCGACCAGCAGCAGTTTACGGAACGGCGCGAGATTCAATTCCTGGTAGATTGACACACCATCAGTGAAAAATGCCTCCATATCGGAGCGCAAATCTTCCTTGATGTGAGTCGGCAGAATCACCTCATCCCACTCAACGGTGGGCTTAAAATAAGCGTTCGTGCCGCCGATGATATACACATCCTGGCGGCGGCTGGGCCGGCGCACAACTTCATTGCACAACGATTCAAAATGCACCCAGGAATCCAACTGATCCGACGGGACCAGGGCAATCGCTACGATATTGGGATCATCATCGCGGAAATACGAGCTAACGAATAACACCTCGTAATCACCATCAGGATGTTCAAACTTGAACGCAAATGCGCCCACGCTCTCGCCTAACATGGCGGTGCGTCCCGGCACAACGTATTCACTGATCGTGATCACTTCATCACAGGGGAGCCGCTCGACACCGACAAAATGGGATTTCCCTCGCAAACGGCGGCGGGGCTTCAGGCGGTGCTGGGCCAATTGGTTGCCGCAGCTTTCCGATGCCCACAGCAGTTGGTAAGCTTGCTCGCCGTGACGCTCTTTCCACATTCCTTCGGCCCACAGCGCCAGCCGCTCGTAACGCATCATCCAGTCTGCCGACTTCATATCATCACCTGAATTAAGACCGGGAATCAACCCCCGGCGTATAGACATTGATCGTCGCACGTTGTTTTTACCCTCGATTCGCTATCTCTTTGATTGTAACATGCAACCGACCAAATAACAGCCCTAGTTTGACCGTGTTTGGTGCGGCACATCCTACGATCCCGTCAGGTGATCATAACCGACTGAGCGAAGAATAGCCATAATAAAGCGAGCATTAACTGTCAATTATATCACAATTATTCAGATATTTTTCAGGCCCTGTTTACGCTTCATCCGAACGATCTGCGCAGTTGCCCTACCCCAACGCTGCACGCAGATCGGCCTCACTGATCGGGCCTGCACGCAACATTTGCAATTCGTCTCCCTCAAAAGCGACTACCGTCGAAGCGACGCCGCCGGGACTCGGCCCACCATCCAGGTAGAGCGCCACTGCATCCGCGAGATAGTCCATCGCTTCCTGCACCGAAAGCGCCGGAGGCTCATCCGAACGGTTGGCGCTGGTCACGGCTAATGCCCCACCTCCGGCGGCAATGATCGCGCGCGCGCCAGCATGGTCCGGCACGCGCACACCAATGGTCGGCATGTAGGACAGATTCGAAGGCAGACCGTCGCGCTTCGGCAGCACCAGCGTAAGCGGTCCCGGCCAGAAGGCTTCGGCCAAGCGCCGCGCCGGATCAGGGAACGCGCGTGCCACCAACAACACCGAGTCGGCATCAGCTAATAACACGGGGACGGCGCGTTCGGGCGGGCGTTGTTTCGCCTCGAAAATGCGACTGAGCGCCACCGCATCCAGCGCACAGCCAACCCCATACACGGTATCGGTTGGCAGCACGATCAAATCACCCGCGCGCAAGACTGCGGCGACCATCTGCGCCGCGTTCGCATAATCTACCGGAATAATGTGAGACACCAATTCCCCCTTGACAAGCAGTTGCTAAAATGGCAAAACTCAGTCTGAACCCCTCCCCCTAACCCCCTCCCCACGCGGTGGAGAGGGGGAATCAACACTCAATCTGACTCCCCCTCTCCGAGTTTGGAGAGGGGGCTGGGGGGTGAGGTATACGTCAATTAGAACTTAACAAATTTCGAGATCACTATGAAACTCACACC
>JAFGJA010000026.1 GCA_016929355.1 Anaerolineae bacterium
ACGCAGGGCAAGGGGAGCAAAGTCCCTCCCTGCCTGCGGGGAGGGATTTAGGGTGGGGTCAATAAAAGACACAAAAAAGTGCAAAGACAGAGAATTCTATAAAAATTGATGCAGAATTTGGTTAAAAAGTGGCTAATTCCTACTTTGCCACTGGTTGCAGCGTTTGCAAGCGCGATCCGTCCTCTTCGATCACAGCCTCAACCGACCAGCCCGTAACGCCATTTGCCACGCGAATCTGCCACCATGTATAGCCATCCTGCTCCACCGGGCCAGCGAGAATGAGCACTTCGACACCATCGGTCAGGCTGGCGATCCACTTCCCGCCGGGAGTCGCGCGCACGTTGAGCGGATCGGCTTCAATATGAACGCGCGCCTGATCGTTCTTCTTGAAGGTCGGCCCCCACTGCGGCGATCCGACGAGTCCGGTGAGCGGCGTGAGATCGTATTGCGTGCCCAATGAGTCAAACCAATAGGGAATACCGAGCGCGAAGGGTAGATCAGCCGCGTGAATGATTTGTAAGCGAGCTGTACCATCGCCGAGCAGAATGTCGCGGGTTTCATCTATAATGGAACTATCAGGCGGCGGAGTCAAAAACGGCAAACCCCCGATTACCATCTCCCCCTGCCCCGTGATATATGCCAGCGTGCCATCTGGCGCGACATCGAACGCCCAGACTCCGGTGGCGCTATACGTGAGTTGTTCGGGATAGGGCAAGCCGATCTGCAAACGAAACACCTGATTCACGCTCCCCGCATCTGAGAGGTAATAGAGCGTGTGCGGCAGCGCAGCCAAGCCGGGGATCGGGGAAAATGTGGTACTGGTCGATCCACCTGTGCCGGGAATCAGATCGCCACTCCCATCATCAAAGGGGATGACCGTCGGCGGGCCGGGATGCGTGCGCGTTGGTGGGATCGCGGTAGGCGGCGGCGTCATAGTTGCCGTTACGGTAACTGTCGGCATCACGGCGGCGGCAAATGTGGCAGCAGTGTTAGTCGCATCAAGCAGCGCCACGACAGTAGCATCTATATCAGGGTCCAGATCAGGATCAGAACTCGGCTCAACGGTGGGGGTATGGGTCGGGCTGGCGGAATCCGTCGGCGCGAGGGTGATCGTGGATTCCAGCGCCGCCGACACGGTAGGTTCGATGATCAACACGGAGGGATTGGTCGGCGTATAGGTCGCCACACGAGTCGCCATGCCAGTCTGGATCGCAGCCGCAAGAGTTGCGGGTTGGGTTACGCTCAAGGTTGCCGTAAGACGCAGCTCGTTTGAGTTGTCATCTGATCCAGCGCTGAGAGTGCAGCCGCCCAACAACGCCGCACCACCCAGCATGATTATGAGCGCTGCACCCGCGCATTTGGACCTATTTCCGCCGTGCATGATATTGAAACCCTTGTTTACCTCACCCCCCAACCCCCTCTCCACACATGGCGAGGGGGAGTCAAGTTGTGAGGAGATTACTCGTCTAACGTTTCACGCGCGAGTATACCATCCCTGCCCACAAATCACCCTTTTCCAAAGTGGAAATGCCTTTTATAATGGGACGCAATGCCAACGGGGGAGTGGCGGAACTGGCAGACGCGCATGACTTAGGATCATGTGGAGCAATCCGTGTGGGTTCGAGTCCCACCTTCCCCACTGGACGGGGCGCAAACGAGCGCCCCATTTTTATGCGTGTAAGACTCGTGTAAGAAGGGACGCGATTCTGTAGTCGCCCCCTTATCGGTCATGCTATAATCCACCAATCGCGCCATAGCGAGAAGGCTAACGAAGGTTCCCAAAAAAATGAACGTCCAAATTGAACACATTGAAAATCATGTCGCCCGGCTGACGGTTGAAGTTGATCCTGAGATGCTGAACCAGGAAATGCGTAAGACCGCCCGCCGCCTCTCCCGCAAGGCCCGTATTCCGGGCTTCCGCCCTGGCAAAGCGCCGTTTAATATCGTCGTGAACATGCTTGGCTATGACTATGTGCTGGGCGAAACGATGGAAAAGATCGGCGATCAACTCTACCGTGACGCGCTCGAAGAATCCGAAATCGAGCCGTATGGCCCCGGCAGCCTGGAAAATATCGAAGACGGCGGTCAGAAGATCATCTTCACCGTGCCCAAAGTACCCACCGTCGAACTAGGCGAATACCGTGAAATTCGCATCGAATTCAAGGAAGAAGAAGTCGATGATGCGATGGTTGATCGCGCGATGGAAAATTTGCGGCAAGATCAGGCCGTGATTGAAGATGTCGAGCGCGCCGCGCAATTTGGCGATCAGGTTGTGCTGTCGCATGTGAGCGTATCGCGTCTGTTGACCGAAGACGAACTCGAAGACCTCGACGATGATGACGACGATGATGACGACGATCTCGAAGTCGAAGTCGATGACGACGACGACGACGATGACGACGACGATGACGACGACCTTGATGATTTGGACGATCTAGACGACGAAGACGAGGAAGTCCGCGAAGAAATCTTCCACCAGCACAACTATGAATACGTGCTGTACGAAGACAACGACGACGAAGCGCTGTTCCCCGGCTTTGCGGCGGAATTGGTGGGCGCGGTAGCCGGTGACGAACTGCACTTCTACCTCACCATCCCGGCAGACGACACCGACGAAGATATTGCCGGACGCACGCTGTTCTGCGAAGCGCATGTCGAAAAAGTGCAAGCGCGGACCGTGCCCGAATGGACCGACGATCTCGTCAAGCGCGTCAGCGAAGACGAGTTCGAAACGATCCTCGAACTGCGGATTGATGTGCGCCGCCAGCTTGAAGAACAAATGGCAAACATGGCGAAACAGCAGATCGCCAATGACGCGATGGAGAAATTGGTAGAAGGCGCGACCTTCGCCTATCCGAATGATCTCGTTGAAGATTACGTGACGGATTACATCCACCAGCTAGAGCAAAACATCAGCCGCCAGGGAATCAAGTTAGCCGATTGGCTGCGCCTGACCCAGCAAACCGAAGACGATTTGCGCGCCCAATACCGCGAAATGGCCGAACTGCGCGCCAAGCGAACCCTCGCCCTGACCGAACTGGTGAAAGCCGAAGAACTGGGTGATGTCAGCGACGCCGCGATTAACGCCGAAGTTGATCGCATGGCGGAAGTGATGGGCAGCACGGATCAGGCTGCGCAATTCCGGCAGTTTTTGAACAGCGATTTCAGCCGGGCCAACATCGCCAATGATCTCGTCACAACCCGCGCCTATGATCGCCTGGTAGCGATTGCGAAGGGCGAAAATCCGCCGGTTGGTTTCGAGGAAGAAATTCCAGAAGCAGCCGAGGCCGAAGTCACCGTTGAAACTGAACCCGAAGCGGAAGCGGCAATAGACGACGAAACGGAAGATAAAAACGAGGCTTAACTTTCAGCCCTCGGAACCTAATGGCAAATGAGGCGTAGTGACGCCTTGCACACAAGGAGGCTTTTCGAAATGAATATGCCCAACACGATCTATAATGGTCTTGTCCCGATGGTCATCGAAACCAGTGGGCGCGGCGAGCGAGCCTATGACATTTTTTCGCTGCTGCTGAAAGAACGCATTATCTTTCTCGGTACGCCGATTAACGATCAGGTAGCCAACCTGATTGTGGCGCAGTTGTTATTCCTGAATCGTGAAGACCCCGAACGCGAAATCCAGATGTATATCAATTCGCCGGGTGGCGTGATCTACGCCGGACTCGCGATCTACGATACGATGCGCCAGATTTCCGCGCCCGTGATGACGGTTGCCGTCGGTTTGACCGCCAGCTTTGGCACAGTCCTGCTCACCGCCGGGACGAAAGGCCGCCGCTTTGCGCTGCCGAATGCCACCGTCCACATGCACCAGCCCTGGTCATCGGGCGGCGGCGGGCAGGCCACCGACATCGAGATTCAAGCGCGCGAAATCCTGCGCCAGCGCGATCTGCTGAATAACATTCTGGTCGAGCGTACCGGCCAACCAATTGAGCGGATCGAAGAGGATACGGATCGTGACGTGTACATGACCGCGCGGCAAGCGGTGGATTACGGTCTGATCGACAATGTTCTCGAACCGCCGGACAAAGCGGGCGCGGGCAGCGCAAGCTAATACCGTCCATCAACGGCATCAACGCTATCTAACAGCTACTCCCGCCTAACCCGTATTTTCACAAATTCTATGGTTGCGTTAGGCGGGGGTTGCCGTTAAGATACAAATACAATCTCTATCCTCCGTATAATAAGAGAAAATGCACTATTATGACCTATCTGCTCGGACCCCAACGCTGCTCGTTCTGCCGCCGCACGATTGAAGAAGTCGGTCAATTGATTCCCGGCCCGGATGGGGTATTTATTTGCGATGAATGCGTGCATCTGTGTTATGACATTCTGCACGAAGATATGCCCTATGGCGCGGAAGCCGATGGCGAATTTCAGATCGAGCGCGTGCCCACCCCGCGCGAAATCACGGCGGAACTCGACCAATATGTGATCGGTCAGGACCGGGCCAAGCGCGTTTTGGCGGTGTCGGTCTATAACCATTACCAGCGCGTGAATTCCGGCGGCACAATTGACGACGTTGAACTTGATAAAAGCAATGTGATGCTGATCGGGCCAACGGGTAGCGGTAAAACGCTGCTGGCGCAAACACTCGCGCGGATGCTCGATGTGCCGTTCTGCATCGCGGATGCCACGTCCTTAACCGAAGCGGGCTATGTGGGCGAAGATGTCGAGAATATTCTACTGCGCCTGATCCAGGCAGCAGATTTTGACATTGCGCGCGCGCAGCAAGGCATCATCTATATTGATGAGATCGACAAAACCACGCGCAAATCCGGCGACAATCCCTCGATCACGCGCGACGTAAGCGGCGAAGGCGTGCAGCAAGCACTGCTCAAGATCATCGAGGGGACAGTGGCGAATGTGCCGCCGCAGGGCGGGCGCAAACACCCGCATCAGGAATTCATCCAGATTGATACGCGCAATATTTTGTTCGTCTGTGGCGGACTGTTCGATAACTTGCCGAAAGTCGTCGCGGAACGCGCGGGCAAAGGCGCAATCGGTTTTGATAACGCCGCCAAAGCGCGGAATCTCACCGAAACCGAACTGTTGCGCATGGTTCAGCCCGAAGACCTGATGAAATTCGGCTTGATCCCCGAATTGGTAGGCCGCTTGCCCGTCATCACCACCGTTGACCCGTTGGATCGGGATACGCTGGTCCGCATCCTGACCGAACCGAAAAACGCTGTAACCAAGCAGTTCCAGCAAATTTTCAAGCTGGACGGCGTGGACCTCATCTTCACGGATGATGCGTTGTCCGCCGCCGCAGATTTGGCCTTTGCACGGGAAACCGGCGCGCGCGGCCTGCGCAGCATTATTGAAAACGCGCTGCTAGAGGTCATGTTCGAGATGCCCACGCATAAAGCGATCATCAAGCAGGTGATCGTGGATGCGGAAGCCATTACTAAAGCGGGCCATCCCAAGATCGTGATCGAAGGCGAAAAACAACTCACCTGGACCGACGATGGCACGCTTAAGGATGCGGCGGCGTAGGTTGCACAGCCTGTAACACCATCGACAAAACGAAAATTCATCCCCGGCAATTGTATTGTCGGGGATTTTTTATGCGGCGGAATTGCCCCACTTAGCACAACCCACTATAGTTAGTGTGATTATCATCCTCATAAGTCAGTGCAAGAGGTCAACATGCCGATTGAAATTAAACACTATCCAGGGGAAGCTATCCTCAGCGTGACAATCACAAACCCCTTTGAGCCTGAGCACGAGATGCCCGCCATGTTCGGGCAGTTTATGCAGTTGCGTCACACAACAAAAGGGGTTGTCGCCCTCATCCTTGATCTTAGCGATACCATCAATAAACCGGATGAATTCAGCAACATGGTCAGCGCGCTGGCTCAAGCCGGTAAAAATATAAAAGCCAGCAAAATCGCTGGCCTTGAACCGCCGATCATTATCATAGTCGGATCAGGTCCGATGGTGGATTTGGCCTCACGCGCGATCACACAGGAACAGTACGGCGGAGCGGGAACACATTTGTGCAGTTCACGCGATGAGGCGTTGGCGTTAGCCCGCGAGAAATTAGCGCCGCCCGCCTGATCCCCTACGCAGGGCTATGGTCTGCCGCATCCGGTTTGGCAATCGGCAGCAGGAACGAAAATGTGCTGCCTTCGCCGGGCGTGCTGTCCAACTGGATCACGGTATTCATCCCGCTTGCCAACAGCAGCGCCAGCGCTAGTCCGGTCCCCGTACCGGGATAGTTGCGGGTCGAGGAAGCATCCACCTGGTAAAAGGCGCTGAAGATGTTGTCATGCTCCTCCTCCGGGATGCCAATGCCGAAATCCTGCACCGCAATCCAGATGTGGTCGGTATCGTATGTCTCGGCCACAACATAAACCGGCTCCTCTGCCGAGCTGAATTTGAGCGCGTTATCCAGCAGCAGTTGCAACAGCCGCCCTAATGCGCGCTTATCCGCCCAGGCCAATGGCAGATCGGCCTCAAGGTGTTTTTCAACGCGCCCACTCCCCTCTCTGGAAGTCCAGTTCCGCGCCAGATGGCGAATCGAGAGATCGGTAGCTTCATCGACCACCACCGGTTGCAGCGTGATCTGGTGCGTTTGCGCCAACTGCCGGATATTCTCAATCGCCCCTTCCAACCGCGCCGCCGCCTGCGTTGCCATGCTTGCAATGCGCATCTGATCCGGTCTGCCGTTTTCTTTGATGTCCTCGGTCAGCAGCGACACCGCCGCCTTGACCTGCACCATCGGTGTGCGCAGTTCGTGCGATACCGTCGTGATAATGTCCGATTTCAGCAGGTGCAATTCCTGTGTTTCAATCGCACGGCGGCGATTCGGGCGATCAAACTGGCGCTTCATGCGCAGCAAATAGCGCATCCAGGTTTCCAAATCTTCGCGGTTAATGGGCTTGCTGACTGTCGCATCGGGACTCAGAATACTTTCATCACCGGGCGGGCGCGGATTCTGATCACTCATCAGGATGACGGGCACAAACCCCAGGCCATCATCCCCTTTGATCTGCCGGCACGCCCAACGCCCATCCGTATCATTCAAATGCTCGCCCAATAACAGTAAATGAGGCCGCCGTTGATCGATGAGAAAAAACATTTGCTGGAAATTATCGGCTTCCAGCACAGTATATCCACCTGCCTCCAATGCAGCTTTGAGCGTCTGCACCGCACTCTCATCATTGTCTGCGATCAACACGATCACCTGGGATGAGCCGGGCGGGAGCGGAATTGGATCGTTAGCCGATTGTCGTATTGATGCCACCCCGGAATCCTCCTGGACAAAATTTCCTTTATTGTACCTTATGCCGTTCTACGATGAAAGCCGTGAGGTGTACGAGTATGTATCGAGTTAGGTTGTGTTTTCGCAAGAATTCGCCGGTGAACGCTTAAATGAACCGGCATTCTTGCAAAAAATTAACGTAGGATACGTGGCCCGGTCATGAGTTGCGTTATAATCTGGCTGTTGTGCTAATTAGACTCGATATGAGGTAACAGTGAGTAATCAAAAACTACATGACGCAGTGATGGCCGCGCTCAGCACGGTGATCGAGCCGGAACTCCACCGCGATTTGGTGACATTAAACATGGTGCGCGATGTATCTGTCTCCGATGACGGTATCGCGCACTTTACCATTGTGCTAACCACGCCCGCTTGCCCGCTCAAGGACGTGATGTACAAAGCCGCCCACGACGCCGTGACGAAAGTCGAGGGCATCACGGATGTGGACATTAAATGGGATGCGAACGTACCCACCGATGGCCGTATTTTTGGCCGGTTGGAAATGCCGATCCGCAGCATTGTTGCGGTGAGCAGTGGCAAGGGCGGCGTCGGGAAAAGCACCGTATCGGTCAATCTGGCGGTGGCGCTGGCGCAAAGCGGCGCGCGCGTCGGCTTGATGGATGCGGACATCCTGGGGCCGAA
>JAFGJA010000234.1 GCA_016929355.1 Anaerolineae bacterium
ATGATTAACGTCATTAATCTCGCGCAAAAATTCACTCTCTTTGCTGAACAATGGAGTCCGCGCATTGTGGGCGAACTCAATGACGCGCATGTCAAACTGGTCAAGATTCAGGGTGAATTTATCTGGCATCATCACGATCATGAAGATGAACTCTTTCTCGTGATGCAAGGCCGGATGTTGATGCATCTGCGCGAAGCCGACGCCAACGGTGATCCTATCGAGACTGAAAAATGGGTCGAGGCAGGCGAATTGATCATCATTCCGCGCGGGATCGAACACAAACCCGCCGCCGAGGATGAATGTTATATCCTGCTGCTCGAACCGAAAACGACCGTCAATACCGGCAGTGAAGCTGATGGCGAAACCGGCAGCGCGCGCACGGTTGAAGCTGAATGGATTTGATCCGTACCTTGCCTTTCTGGTGAACAAAATCATGCAACTCAACATCCTCTGGAAACTTGCCCGCCGTGTTCGCCCTCCCGATCCGGCTGATCCTGAAGCGGTGCAGATCATGAAAATGGCCGAGGTGATCCCGCTCATCGTGACCTTGCCCACCGCGATTCTCGCCTTGATCGGCCTGATCGCGGCCACCGATCCCGGCGTTGTCACCGATCACGCGGTCTTGCTGCTGGTCCTGGCGGGTTTCTGCGCCATGATGGAATATCACAATTTCACCGTGCAGATCGAACTCGCTTCCGGCCAGATGATCCCGATCTCCAGTTCACTGAGTTCGATCTTGATCTGGTCGGCGGGTCTGATGTTTGGGTTGACGGGCTTGTGGTTGGTCCTGGCGGGGTTGCTCACTATGCAGGGCCGGAATTTCTGGCGGGCGCGTCGCTTGAAGCAAAATGTCCGGTGGGGCACAGGGACGATGATTGCCCAGGCGCTCGGATCATCGCTTTTTGGCAACGTGATCGGACTGGTCCTATTTCGCGCGTTGGGCGGCGATTTTCCGCTCACCGGGTTAGCGCTGGCGGATTGGCTCCCGGCAGTGATCGCCATCGCTGCCGGGGAATTGATCACGATGGTGATCTTGCTGCCGGTCTTCATCACGATCCGCGATTTGAATCACATGACGGATCAGGGTGCTAAGCAAGCTGGCGACTCTGCTGCGCGGCTGCTGCCCTGGTGGAGCATCATCACGATCTACGCGCTGATCACGTCGATTCCGTTCGGGATGTTGGGCGCGCTCATTTACAGCGCCGCCGATACCGGGTTGTTTGTGTTATTTGCGTTGGGGATCGTGTTAGTGAATTATCTCGCGCATCACCTGAGCCGCACCAATGAACGCAGCCACCAACGCGCGCGCGAACTCGAAAAATTGGAGGCGCTCGGTGAGGCGCTCATCCAGGCGCGGCCCGATCTGTCCACGCTGCATACCGTGTTGGACGAACACCTGAAAACCATGTTCCCGCAGGATCGGTTTGAGATGCGCCTGTTTCCGCCGGAAGAAGTCGATCCGCCGCCAGGGTTGCATTGGCAGGCATTGACCTTGATGTATCCCAACGAACGTCTGCACGTTGATCCGGTCTTATGGGCTGCGCTGCGCCGCAGTCCGGAACCGCACCGGTATGGGCGGAGCGTTGTGCCGCTTGAACTGGACACGGTGTATGGCGATGCGCTGTTCATCAAGATCGGCGCAGACGATCCGGGCGAGGAAGGCGGCGAAAAGGAACAGATTTTAGGCGGGATTTGCCTGCTGCGGCCCACGACAGAAGGCAAACCGGATGCCTCGCTCTCGGCGTTGCAAGCGCTCGCCTCACAGATTGGATCGGCGTATTACCGTGCCAAAGTCAATCTCGAAACGCTGATCAAGCACAAGATGACACAGGAACTCGAACTTGCAGGGCGCATCCAGGCGAGTTTTTTGCCACGCAGCGTGCCGGAGATCGCCGGGTGGGATATTGCGGCGGGACTGGCTCCGGCGCGCCAAACATCCGGCGATTTTTACGATTTCATCCCGCTTGAAAATGGGCAGCTTGGCGTGATCGTGGCAGATGTGGCGGATAAGGGGACCGGCGCGGCGCTGTATATGGCCCTCAGCCGCACCTTGCTGCGTACCTTCGCCATGCAGCAGCCCACCGCGCCCGAAATCGCGCTGCAATACGCGAACTGCCGCATCCTCACCGATGCGCAGTCGGATCAGTTTGTGACCGTTTTTTACGCGGTGATCGATCCGGTTGGTGGTCAGATTATCTATGCCAACGCGGGGCATAATCCGGCGTTTATCGTGCATAACGGATCGGTGGCAGAACTGGCGAAAACGGGTGTGCCGCTCGGCATGTTCGAGGAATTGCAGTGGCAGCAAGCCGCCGCTACGCTGGATACGGGCGCGATTCTGGTCATGTATTCGGATGGTGTCAGCGAGGCGCAGGATCGCGCGAATGAGGAATACGGCGCGGAGCGTTTGGTCGCTGTGATCCGCGATCACGCGCAGGAGTCCGCGCAGGCGATCCACGATGCGATCATTGCGTCGGTGCAGGCGTTTGTCGGTGATGCGCCGCAGTTCGATGATATGACGCTGGTTGTGGCGAAGCGGGGCGGGTGATACTGTTTACCTCACCCCCCGGCCCATAGGCATTAAGCTAAGGAATTTTTGCCTTGATTTCGCTTGTTTGACCCCACCCCCTGACCCCCTCCCCGCAGGCAGGGAGGGGGA
>JAFGJA010000235.1 GCA_016929355.1 Anaerolineae bacterium
CCGCCTCAGTTCGGGTTTTGAATGCTGGATTGTAGATGTCCCCGGTTGGTTTGAAGTGACCCAATCCGGCACATTTTAGTTTATGGAGAAAACAATTCAAACGCGCATCCTGTAGGGGCCGACCAATGTGTCGGCCCAGGGCGAACACATGACGAACCGCAGGTTCGCGTTCGCTCCTACATAATCATGTGGAATCTATTTGGTTTCTCCATAAGCTGCCGCTCCTGATGATGGGCGTCAGGCAAAAACCGAGAAGAAGTGCGCAAAAAACGCAGCCGCATCGACTGTTGCCGCGACCTGATGCCACCCGGCGTCGTCACGCTGCCAGTGGGTATAGCCGCGCAAGGGTTCGCTGGTTAGTTCCACGCTGGTGATCCCGCGTTCAAAAGTGCATAAGTCCGCGTCAAAAATGGCCGCCGCCGCTAACGGATCGTGAAACGTGATGCGTTCTATATCGCGGAACCACACTTCGGCAAAGTCCAATACCGGGCGCAGCAGTTCCGTATCGAAGCGCGCGCGTACCTCGTCCGCCTGCATGACAACCCGCCGTGTTACTTCGACCCCCACCGCGCGCATGGGAACCGGGCTGTTGAACACAATCGCCGCCGCGTGCGGATCACACCGGATGTTATGTTCTAAGGGATGTGTTCCGGCTAACCGGTTCACATAATGCCCGCCCATGATCACCAATTCTTTGAGCAGCGTCGGAATCGTGCGATCCAGCGCGAACAGCAACGCGATATTCGTCAAGGGGCCAATCGCCAACAGGATAATTTCGCCGGGATGGGCGCGGATCGTCTGGCGCAAAAAATTGATCGCTTCGCCTGACGGAAAGCCAATGGCGTGATCCCACCGGGCTAAGGCTTCGGCTTGTTGGGCGAACGGTTGGCGCTGCGCAGCCAGCAGGGGCGCTTCGACGCCGGGGAAAATTGGAATCTGATCCTGCGCGGCGATCTTGCAGAGTACGCTGACCATTTTGGCGCGTTCATGGGCTTCGCCACTGACCGTCGTCACGCCCACCAGATCACATGCCGGCTGCGCCAGCAGATACGCCAGACAGACCGCATCGTCAATATCCGTGCCAATGTCGGTATCGAGTAATATTTTCTGACTCATCCATATTTTTCCTTTCGAGCGGATCGGCTTCACAAAAGCCGGTGCATTTTCTCATTCATATACAACACGGCAACGGCCCTGCCCGGATGAGGTGCAAGGCTATTTTTTAACGAGTTGGCAACGGCTTGTTTAGTGGTGACAATTTCTTTGCCTTCCGTTGTCACAAACCGGTAATGCAGCTTTATCGTCAGATCGGCGGCGGCATCTTCATGACTCGCATACGACACAATCTCGCCGCGCAGAATGTGTCCCCGGTTGATCATACGACGTTCGCGGCGGCGCACCGCAAAGAAGGCGATCAGGAGCAGCATTGGGGCCACGCTACAGCCGAACGACATGGCCCAGGCTTTGCGGCGGTTGGTGGTGGCGGTGGCATCTGCGCGTAATTCAGAGATCGCCGGATCGCCGGGTACATAGGTAACGGTGACGGTGGAACCGGGTTCCCAGGTTTGATAGCTGGCGTAGCTCACTGCCTGATCCTCGGTGTAGGTGTCTATGCCGTCCACCTGAAATTCATACAGCACATAATAGTACTCCCCATCTGGGCTTTTTGAAATCCACCGATCCAGGATCGTGCCAGGGGTGGCGATTCCCTCGCGTTGCAGCGCGGTATCGGCTTGCCAACTGGGGATGACGAAGATCGCAAAGATACTCAACGCAAGGCCCAAGACCAGCAGCAGCCCGGCCCAGACATACCTATCATACTGGCCGCCTAAACGGTTGGTATGGCCGAGCAGGAAATTTTCATGGTTCGGCTCGTACAGAAACGGTACATCGTGATAGGGCCAGCGCCGCGCGCCGGATAACCAGCCGGTTTGCGCCCCGATCATCAATTCCTCGTGATCTGCATACGGCTTGAGGGGTGTTTGCTCCACGCTGCTCGTGAGCTTGTAGACTGCGTTGGATGGTTCGAAGACACTCATGGTCGTTTCACTCGCTGCATATCAATAGACGTATCTCCTGATTCTATGCGGTAGACGTTAAGGTCACGTTAAGCGCACAAAAAAAGACGACCCATTCAGGTCGCCTTAATTAAAATGTTGTTAACTTCGGGCGCGAACTAGCAATCAAATGCGCTCGCTGGCATTTCTTCCGCTTCGGCCCAGCGCCGGTCAAATTCTTCCAGGTAGGCTTGGGCGAGATCGAGGTTGTGGATGATCAGCAGGTTTTCATCATTGTTATCCGCCGCGCTGCTGGAGAAATTGAACGATCCCATGACCACAATCGACTCATCGAAGATAAAGACTTTGTGATGCAAAATGTCGGGATTGCCATCCTGCCGCACATTGACATTGCCGCAGTACAACGGCTCGATATAGCTGCGACTGCTGGCTTCGACAATGCCCATTATGTCAAGATTGGGATTCGCCAGCATCGGCTGGAACATATCGTCCCGCGTGAACGAGAAGGCCATGAACCGCACCGAATGGGCGTTTTTAATGAGTTCGATTAACCGGGCGGGGGCATTGCCTTCGGATTCGAAGATCGTTTCGATCTGCGTGCCTTCCACCGTGATCACCGCATTGGCAATCGTTACGTCCGAGGTTTTACCGAATCCGCCCTGGCTGAACATTTCCTCAAATTCGGCGCTATAATTGGCGGCCAGTTTGCTGGACCGGATGAGCATTGAATTATTGTTATTGTTGTACATGCCGTTGTGGGTGATATTGGTTGAGCCGGTCCACACATACATGCTATCGATCACGACGAATTTATCGTGCATCAAGCCGGAGCGTTCATCCGATACCACTTCGATGTCGGCTAATTCGAGTTGATCAAAGGTGGATTCAGGGTCTTCGAGGCCGTGTTCGTCATCGGCCACCACGCGCACCGTAACGCCGCGCTCCTGCGCCCGGATCAGCGCATCGGTAACGGGCTGTGAATTTAGTTCGAAAAAGGCCGCATCAATGGACGTTTGCGCACTATCAAGCGCCTTCACTAACGCTTCCTCAATCGGTGCGTCGGTAAAATCGGCTTCGTCCGTGCTGTTGATCGGATCGGTGAAATAGACCTGGAACCAGTTGCCATCATACCCACCGGGGATCGCCAGCAGCGCGCTTGATCCCATTGCTACCTTAGTGGGGGCAAGTGTGGGCGCGGTGGTAGCCGCCGGGATCGCAGTCGAACCTGATTCTTGCGGCAGCACATCAATGCCCAGCGCTTGCGCGATCAGCACGATGATGATGATCACCACACCGGATACCACCGATACAATGGTGCGCTGGACGTTGCTCGTGCTGCTCGTATTATTCGATTTCTTCGTCATCGTTTTCATCTCCTGCGGTGTGCGATGAACCAAAAATAGCGTCACTCAAATGGCGGGCCTTGCCAAAAATAGCATCCGAAAGTGTCGTAGGGGGTGTTGGTGTCGTTTCCGACTCGCTTGCTTCCGGCTGGGCGGGACTCGCGGCATTGTTTGTTGTGTTGTCCGCCTGGGCTGGTGCGCCAAACGCAGCGTTCGACAGCAGCGAGGGCGCGGCGGGACTCGCGGCATTGTTTGTTGTGTTGTCCGCCTGGGCTGGCGCACCAAACGCAGCATTCGATAACAATGAGGGCGGCGCATCTGGTGCGGCGGGACTGGTTTCATTGGCGGCGCTGGCGGCTTGTAAGGCGGCGGGCGTATACCGTGCCATCAGATCGCGGAGCTGCTCATCTTCCGTGTGGTTTGGTTGATCGGCCAACCATGCCGCGATCTCATCGTCAGATAGGGTGGGCGCATCTGCTCCGTATACGTCCTGACTCAGCTTATTGACCATCGCAAAGGTGCGGGTCAGCCAGGCGGCGTCTTTTTTGGTGCGATACGTGACCAGCCAATTGATGCGGGTCATCAAACGCCCCAGGTTGTAACCTGCCTCATACACTTGTTCTTCATCGGGCGCGGGGGTATCGGGCGTATCGAGGCGGGTTGCCACCTGCGCCGCGATTTCACGGCCCCATTCGATGAAGGGGATAGCGATGTCGTCGGTCAGGTTCTCGCGGATTTTGGCGTTATCGGCCAGCACATCCTGCATTTGCCTGGCCCATTGCTGTACCTGTTGATCGTTTGGCATCCTCAAACTGCCTTTCACTCTAATAAATCTTTCCCGTGATTGTAATCGATCACGGCGGGAAAAGGGAATCGGGAAGGCCGGGATTTTGTTAGGGTTTGTTATGACCTTTGCGGTGAGAGTTACCCCTATCCCCCCGACCGCCTTTCCCCGTACACGGAGAAAGGGGGAGCAAATCCCCGCGCTTATGAGTGTCAAGTCCCTCTCTGCTTGCGGGGAGGGATTTAGGGAGGGGTTGATTTTTAATAATTAACTTCCCAAAATATGCGTCATCGTCGCCGCGTCGATATTGCCGCCGCTCAGGATCACGCCCACACGCCCGGATGCCTGCACCGCACCGCTTAACAGCGCTGCCACGCCGAGCGCGCCGGAGGGTTCAATCACCAATTTCGTGCGGTAAAACAGGAATTTCACGGCATCAATGATCGCTTGTTCGCTGACGGTTTGCATATCGTCTACGTATTCGCGCACGAGCGGAAACGTGAGGTCGCCCAAAAATGGCGTGCGCGTGCCATCAGCAATCGTGGGCGGATTCGTCACCGTATGCAAGACTCCCGTTCGAAAGGAGCGGGTCGCGTCGTCGGCTAACTCCGGCTCAATCCCGATCACCTGGCACGCCGGATACATCCCCTTAACAGCAATCGCCGATCCGCTCAATAAGCCTCCGCCGCCGCACGGAACCAGCAGCATATCGAGTTTTTCCACGTCCTGCAACAGTTCCAATGCGGCTGTGCCCTGTCCCGCGACCACCGCCAGATGATCGTAAGGCGGGATGATCGTATACCCGTGCTGTGCGACGAGTTCCTCCGCGATCTGTTTGCGATCTCCGGTGGCGGGGTTGTAGGCGATGATGTGCGCGCCGTAGCCCTCGGTGGCCGCGCGTTTGGTGGCGGGTGCGTTATCCGGCATGACGATATGCGCCTGAATGTCGAATAACTGGCACACGAGCGCGGTAGCTTGCGCGTGGTTGCCGGAGGAATACGTGATCACGCCGCGCGCGCGTTCGGCCTCGCTTAGCTGGCTGATCGCGTTGTACGCTCCGCGAAATTTGAACGCGCCGATGCGCTGGAAATTTTCGCACTTCAAAAAGACCTCTGCGCCGACTTGTTCATTCAGCGTGCGTGAGGTGTGGATCGGGGTGCGGTGGGCGACATCTTTTAACCGTTCATAGGCGGCCTGGACTTGTGCAAACATAGCAGCATCCTGATAGGTGATGACAATTTAAATAAAACGTTCTTCCCTGGAAAAACTTGACTCCGAGGGGTGAGGTACATTATAAACCTATCGCCTCACACATGGCAGAGTGGTATACTAACCGTATTGTTTTAACCATATAGAAAAAAGAGAGTCTACAAGAGTAATGGATTATCCGCGTTGGGTTGAGAATATTGTTGATGTTTGTTTGGCGATTCAGCCAGGGGAAAAAGTGCTGCTGATCACCGATGAGCCGATGGCGGTTATGCGCCAACTGCTCACGGAACGGATCGCGGCAATTGGCCCCGCCGAACTATGGGCCTACACCGTGCCGGATGCGGTGCGCCCCCTGCCGCACTATCCCGATCTGCTGTATCAGGTGGCCGAACAAGCCGATGTGATTTTGAGCTTTGAGCATCGCCGCGATCCCGAAGTGGAAACGCCGCGCGCGCTCGAAATGTTCCAGGCGTTTGAACGCGGTCAGGCCCGTTTTGCCACCGGCCCCATGATCGATCACAGTATTCTCGACCACGAACTGAGCGCCGATTATCACGAGATCGCCGCGCTGACTAATCGCCTCGGTGATCGCCTGGAAGGGCGCGCAAGCGTCCGCATCACAACCGCATTGGGGACCGATCTCGAACTAGCCATTCAGGGGCGCAGCATCAAGCGCGATACGGGCATGATCCACACCCCGCGTAAAATGGGCAATCTCCCCGCTGGGGAATGTTACGTTGCGCCGCTTGAGGACCAGACGAACGGCGTATTTGTCGTTGACAAGTCCTATCCGGGGATGCTGCTGAATCAGCCGATTTATCTGACGGTGGAACGTGGGCGCGTGGTGCAGATCGAAGGCGGCGCAGAAGCCAACCAACTCCGCGCGATCATTCAGGATGCCGAACGCAAACCGCACGGTGAAGGGTCGCGTGTGGTGTGCGAACTGGGCATCGGCACGAATCCAAATGCGCGGTTACAGGGCAATGTCTTGACCGATGAAAAGGTCATGGGCACGGTGCATATCGCCATCGGGCATAATGCGCTGGCGAGTTATGGGGGACAAAACAGCGCCCCGATTCATCTGGATGGCGTGATCGGCGAGCCGACGCTGGTTGTCGATGGTGAAACGCTGATCAAGAACGGGCAGTATTTAGTGTAGTTCAGTGTAGTTGCAGAGGGGACAGAGCGCATGATCACTGCCTTGGTTACAGGTGGTACAGGATTCGTCGGATCACATATTGCGCGGGCGTTGGTTGAATGCGGGTATCAGGTGCGGATTCTGCGCCGCGAAACCAGCCGCCTCGATGCCGTGAGTGACATTACCTGCGAGCATTACGTGGGCGATGTTATGGATATGGACTCGCTGCGCGAAGCGATGGAAGATGTGGATTGGGTTTTTCATGTGGCGGCGGTGGCCGATTATTGGCGCAACGATCCCGCACGCATTTATCAGGTCAACGTGGATGGGACGCGCCATGTGCTGCTCGCTGCCGAGGAAATGGGTGTACAGCGCGTGATCTTCACCAGCAGCGCCGCTTCAATGGGCTATCGTGACGATCTGCGCGTGGTGGATGAAACCGTGCGTTTCAACTACGATCAGCATCTCACCCCTTACGGGCACAGCAAATTTTTGGCGGAAGCCGAAGTCTATCGCGCGATCCGGCGCGGGCTGGACTGCGTGATCCTCAATCCCACTGTGATCATTGGCCCCGGCGATCTTAACCAGATTTCGAGCAGTGTGGTGATCGAGTTTGCGCGCGGCAATGTCCCGCCGACCATGCCGCCCGGCGGCCTGACTGTGATTGATGTGCGCGATGTGGCGAACGCGCATATTGCTGCCGCCGAACGCGGGCGTACCGGTGAACGCTATCTGCTGGGCGCGCTCAACCTCACGCATAAAGCCTGGTTACGCCTGACCGCCGACGCGATTGGAATGCGCAGCCGTGCGATCACGCTGCCCGCGCCCGTAGTCTACCTCGTGGCGGAGATCGCAGACCTTTTGCGCCGCTTCAACGTCCCGCTCCCGCTTGAGGGGAATCAGTTGCGCCTCAGCACGCGCATGATGGTCTTCAACTGTCAGAAATCCTGGCGTGAACTCGGTGAGCCGCGCATCGAACTGCAAACCAGTTTGCGCGATACCTATGCGTGGTATAAGGCGCACGGGGATTTATAGGATGCAGCACGTGCAGCAATCATTTTTCCCCACGCAGCAAACGCGCCACTATAATGTGTCTTTTCCTTCAACACGTTACCAGGGCAGCAAACGCAAATTGTTGGAGTGGATATGGACCCAGGTCGCCGATTTAGAATTCGACTCGGTGCTTGATGTGTTTGGTGGTACGGGCAGCGTGAGTCATCTGTTTAAAACGGCGAGAAAACGGATTATCTACAATGACAACCTGCTGTTCAATTGGAATATTGGTTTAGCTCTGATCCAGAACAAAAAAACGCGATTGTCACCCGATGATGTCGAACTCATTATGCAAGAAAATCCCGATATGACATATCCTGATTTCATCGCGCGGACATTTCAGGGGATTTATTTCACAGATGAGGAGAATGTTTGGTTGGATCGCGTGGTCTACAATATCGATCATGTGCTGACTGACCCGATCAAACAGGCACTCGCGCGTTTTGCGTTGTATCAAGCCTGTATCGTCAAGCGTCCCTACAATTTGTTTCACCGCGCCAATTTATATATGCGCCAAGCTAAAGTTGAGCGCTCATTTGGCAACAAAACGACCTGGGATACGCCCTTTGAAACGCATTTTCGCGCCTTTGTTGCTGAAGCTAATGCGGCGGTGTTTGATAACGGGCGGCAAAACGTTGCTTTACATCAAGATGCGTTAAATGCGCCAACAGATGCGGATTTAGTCTATATCGATCCGCCGTATATCAGCGCCAAAGGGGTTGGCGTGGATTATCATGAATTTTATCATTTCCTTGAAGGGCTGACCACATATAACACCTGGCCGGATCAGGTCGATTATTCAACCAAACACCGCCGGATGAAACGACACGCTTCGCCCTGGTATCGGGCCGACGAAATTCTGGATGCGTTTGCCGCCGTGTTTGCGCGTTACCAACAAAGCATTCTGGTCGTGTCGTATCGCAATGATGGGATTCCCTCTAAAACTGATCTGATACAGTTACTCAAGCGCTATAAAAAACGTGTGACTGAAGCGAATAAATCCCAACAATATGTTTTATCAAAGCGCCATTCCAAAGAACTCTTGTTGATCGCCACTTAGGATATACTATGCCTCAAGCCCCATTCCGAACGGTTTTCCTGTCCTATATGGATCGTTTGCGTGAGCAAGTAGCGACTGAAACAGGTGATTGGACAGTCAAAGGTTTATCGACGTGTACCAGC
>JAFGJA010000236.1 GCA_016929355.1 Anaerolineae bacterium
GAAGCGCAAGCCTTTTTAGGCGAGGACGTGCGCGTTGTGGCCGCGTTCCAGAATGTCGGGTCCGCGCATTTGCAAGATTTAGATCACGCTGTTGATCTGGATGTGCTGGTCTGCGGTGACAATGCCGACGCCAAAGAAGAAGTCATCCAACTGATCGCCGCCATTGACGGGATGCGCGGAATTGACGCCGGGCCGCTTGCTAATGCAGTTGCGGCTGAGGCATTGACCCCGGTGCTGCTGTATATTAATCGGCGCTACAAAGTACCGGGCGCAGGTATCCGCATTACAGGTTTGGAGCAGTGATTTGACCCACCTTTCGCTCACCGCTTTACCAGGGATACCGCATGTGCAGCCGGGCGACGACTTAGCCCGGCTGATTGCTGATTCCCTGCATCGCGCTGGCCTGACACTGGCCCCGACGGATGTGTTGGTGATCACGTCGAAACTGGTATCGAAGGCTGAAGATCGCTTTGTCGATTTAGGTACGATCATGCCCTCGCAACGCGCCGCACGAGTCGCGCGTATAACCAACAAAGACCCGCGTCTGGTTGAGTTGATTCTGCGCGAATCAACTGCCATTTCACGGATGCGCGGTGAGGTCTTGATTGTGCGCCATCGCCTCGGCTTTACGCTGGCGAATGCGGGCATCGATCACTCAAATATTGGGGGGTCGGATGAGCGCGTGCTGCTGCTACCATCCGATCCAGACGCATCAGCGCGCCAAATCCGAACGGCGCTGCCCCAGCTTACCGGCGTTGCGCCCGGCATCGTGATCAGCGATTCGCATGGACGCCCGTTTCGTATCGGGACAATCAATGTGGCGATTGGGATCGCGGGGATTCCGGCGGTCTGGGATCAACGCGGCGATCAAGACCTGTACGGGCGCGTGCTGCGCGTCACCATGACCGGGCTGGGGGATGAGATCGCGGCAGCGGCGGGGTTATTATCCGGGCAAGCGGCGGAAGGACTGCCGGTGGTGTTGGTGCGCGGTTTGCGCCTCCCGCCGGGTGAAGGCCACGCCTCAGACTTAGTGCGCCCGGTGACAATGGACCTCTACGCTGATTTTCAGGAAGAATTTACCTAATTTTTATGAACGCAGGAAATCTCTCTGCTATAATGCGATTAAGGCGATCTATTCGCCGCTACACCGATCAAGCTGTGCCGCGTGATGTGTTGGAACGCTTGCTCGAAGCGGCGCGTTGGGGACCGTCCGCGCACAACCGCCAACCCTGGCGTTTCGCTGTGATCACCGATCCGGCGCGGCGAGCAGCATTGGCGCAGGCGATGGGCAAACGGTTTCGCCGCGATTTGCAGGCGGATGGGCTGCCACCGGAAGCCATCGCGCAGCAGGTGCAGCGTTCGATTGATCGCATCAGTACGGCCCCGGCGATATTGCTGGTCTTTGTCAGCATGGCGGATATGGACCAATACCCTGATGAGCACCGCCAGACCGCCGAACGCACGATGGCTGTGCAAAGCGTGGCCCTCGCCGCGCAGAATGTGTTATTGCTGGCGCACGCGGAAGGGTTGGGCGCGTGTTGGCTGTGCGCACCGCTCTTTTGCCCGGATGTGGTGCGCGCCGAACTCGGACTCCCGGCAGATTGGGAGGCCCAAGCGTTGATCACCATCGGGTATCCCGCCGAAGATCACATCAGAGATCGGGAACCTATAGAAACGAAGACAAAATGGTTTTAGACCCTCGCAGTAAATTAGACCATCACGGCAAAGTCGTGGCATTGGTTGGTGGGGTCGGTGGCGCCAAGCTCGCGTATGGGCTGGCGAAAAATTTACCCCCTGAGCAATTAACGATCATCGGTAATGTCGGCGACGATTTCCAGCTTTACGGACTGCATATTTCACCCGATCTCGATACAGTTATGTATACGCTGGCCGAACTTGCGAATCCGGCAACGGGTTGGGGGTTGGCGGGCGATACGCGGCAGATGCTGGACATGCTGCACACCTATGGTGAAACGCCCTGGTTTGGCTTAGGAGATCGGGACCTGGCAACGCACCTGTTACGGACGCAGTGGCTCCGCGAGGGGCAATCGCTCACGGCTATCGTGGGGCGCTTGCTGGCGGGATTGGGCGTCAAGCACCGGTTACTGCCCGTCACCGATGATCCACTCGCCACCGTCGTCGATACCGCCGAACATGGCACTTTAGCATTTCAAGATTATTTTGTACGTCATCAATGGCAGCCCACCGTGACCCGCGTCCGGTATCAAGGTGCGGAAGATGCGCAAATGACCGATCAGGTCGCCGCCGCGCTCGATGCCGCCGCTACGATCATCATGTGCCCCTCGAATCCGGTGCTGTCGATTGAGCCGATCCTGGTCGTACCGGGCATACGCGAAAAAATTACCAACCGGCGCGGGGTCTGTATTGCGGTCAGTCCATTTGTCGGCCAACAGGCACTCAAAGGCCCGGCGGCGAAATTAATGGGCGAACTCAACTTAGATATTTCAGTGCAAGGTTTATTTACTTATTATGATGGCTTGCTCGATGGGTTAGTCATTGATGAAACTGATCGGGAGCAAGTAGCAGGGTTAGCGGAACAAGAAAAATTTACGTTAATGACACAGACGATAATGAACACCCCGGATGACAAAGTGCGTCTAGCGCGCGAATGTCTGGACTGGGTGGGGAGATTCCAACCATGAATGTTTGGGCGATTGTACCCGTGAAACCGTTGGGCCGCGCAAAAAGCCGGTTAGCTGAGGTCTTTTCACCGGAACAACGCGAACAACTCGCAACCGATTTATTGATGCGTACCGTCGGGTTGCTGCTGCCGATTTTGCGCGGCGTGTTAGTGATCAGCCGCGATAGCAAGGCGCTGTCGATGGTTCGTGATCTGGGGGCACAGACCGTGCAGGAAAGCGGCACTCCCGAACTGAATAACGCGATCTTACGTGCATCACAAGTGCTGCGCATCTGGCACGCCGAAGCGATGCTGGTCGTACCGGCGGATTTGCCGTTGCTCGCGGCGGCGGATGTGGATGCGATGGTCGAATTAGGGCGCTACAACCAGTCGGTGGTCATCGCGCCGGATCGCCATGAAACCGGCACAAATCTGCTGATGGTACGCCCGCCGGGCCTGATCCCGTACTCGTTCGGTGAAAACAGCTTTGCCGAACACCAACGGCTGGCGCAAGCGGCCAATGCCACACTGCACATTTACCGCTCCGAACGGGTGGGCGTGGACATTGACACGCCGGAAGACGTTTTGCAGTATCATACCCTGGCTAAACTGTGGGGCGAACCGATTATGGGCAAAACGGAGTCGGAGAAATTCGAATCGGGCGAATGGATGCAGCCTGAATTACCCTGATTGAATTTAGAAAATCTGATTTGAATAAAACACCGGGGGGCGATACACTTGAATCGCCCCGCATTTTCATGGGAAGAATAAACGTTTTGGAGGAAACTTATGGCTGATCGTGTTGCTTTATATTTGCAGGACGCACACCCCCTGAATGATGCCATCGAATATGTACAATACGCCGAGTCGCGCGGCTTCGAAGCCGTGTGGCAAGCCGAGAGTCGACTGGTGCGTGATGCCGTCGTCCCGATGGCCGCATTCGCTGCGACTACGAAAACAATCAAAATCGGATCGGGTGTGGTCAACAACTGGACGCGCAACGCCGCGCTGACCGCCGCGACGTTCCTGACGCTGGATGATCTCGCGCCGAACCGGATCATTTTGGGGATTGGTGCATGGTGGGACCCGTTAGCGAAAAATGTAGGCATTGAGCGCCGCAAACCCCTGCTGGCAATGCGCGAGCATGTAACCGTTGTGCGCGATCTGCTGGCAATGAAAAATGTCACCTTCCAGGGTGAATTTGTACAGATGTCGGGCGTCGAGTTGGACATCGTACACGGGCGGCGCGAACCGCGCAATGTGCCGATCTACATCGGCGCGACAGGCCCTAAAATGATGGCGCTGACCGGCGAAATCGGCGACGGGGCGCTGCTGAACTATCTCGTTTCGCCGCAATACAACGTGGGCGCGTTGGAACAACTGGAAAAGGGAGCCAAGCTCGCGGGTAAGACGTTGGACGAGATTGATCGCCCGCAGTTGGTCGTGTGTTCAGTGGGGAATGATCGCAAAAAAGCGCTGGATGGCGCGCGCAAACTGGTCACGCAATATCTCGGCCAGCAACCCCACATTATGAAAGCAAGCGGCGTGAGTCAGGATTTGCTGGATGAAATCCATCAAGTGTTGACATGGCCCGCCACCGAAGAACAGATCGAACGCGCGATGGAACTTGTGCCGGATGATGTTGTGCAGTTGATCACCGCGTCGGGCACGCCGGAGGAAGTGCGTTCAAAGGTGCGCGAATATGTGGCGGCAGGGTGTACGTGTCCGGTGCTGTACCCGTTGGGCGACGATGTGCGCCTGATGATTGATACGTTTGCGGGCGGCTACTCGGCGTAATTTACCTCACCATCGCCCCATACAATATTGTTGCGAATCAACTTCTCGTAGGGGAGGGTTTGTTCAATTTTTGCAAAATCAGGGAATTATGTGTAATAACGAACAATCGCAAAAAGGCAACCAGAACCAGCAGCCGAGCGCGCGGTGGTGTTTTGTCTGCGGCGTAGAAAATCCATTTGGCCTGAAAATTCGCTTTTTCAACGATGGTTATCATCAGGTCTTAGCGCGAGTCACATTGGGCGATGCTTACCAGAGTTATCCCGGCATTGCGCACGGCGGCATCCTGGCGACGATCCTGGATGAAACGATGGGCCGCGCCACCCTCTCCACCGACGATGAACCGCGCGAAATCACTGACGAGCGCTTCATGTTCACCATGAAGCTGGAAACGCGCTACCGGAAATCGGTCCCGCTCAACAAGGAATTTACCGTGCGCGCGCGCGTGGATAATGATCGGGGCCGGATGGCAACGGCGAGCGGTGAAATTGTGCTGGCTGATGGCGCGGTTGCGGTTGAGGCCAAAGCAACATTGGTCGATATTCCCGCCGATCAGATCGATGAGATGCTGGCGCAAACCGAAGCGATTGGTTGGCAAGTGTATCCCTAAATCCGTTGGGCATAGTATTGTGATGCAAAATTTCTCTGGGGTCAGTCGAGCATGGCTGGCCCTTGCTGCAATTGTCGGCGGCGTGGTCGCGGCTTATCTGGCGCTGAGTGTGTCGATCAGCGCTGATCCGTTGCTGATGCCGCTTGACGACACCTACATCCACTTTCAATACGCGCGGCAGATGGCCGAGGGGCATCCTTTTGTGTATAACACGGGCGATCCGGCCACATCCGGCGGCACGAGTCTGCTCTATCCGCCGCTTCTGGCAGCAGGCTACCTGCTCGGCTTTACCGGGTGGGCGCTGGCGTATTGGGCGCTGGCGCTTGGCATCGTGTTTTTCCTCGGATCGGCATGGCTGATCTACCGGATCGGCAGTGAAAATCCGCTCAAACCGGGACACCCCGATCAAACGTTGTATGCGTTCTGGCTGGCGGTAGCGTTTGCGCTCTCCGGCCCGGTGATCTGGGCGGCGCTGAGTGGCATGGAAACGGCATTGTTTGTGTTCGCGGTGCTGCTGACGCTGTACGCCATGCAGCGCGGACAGTTCAGGTGGACACTTTTTGCGGCGACGCTGATGACGCTCACCCGGCCCGAAGGCGTGATTCTGGCGGGGATCGCGGTAGTGGGGTTAGCGTTACTCTCTCTAACCCCTCCCTCTAACCCCCTCTCCGTTTACGGGGAGGGGGGATCAAAAACACAATCTGACTCCCCCTCTCCATGCATGGAGAGGGAGGCGGGGGGTGAGGTCATGCGGCGCTTACTTCTGTTATCAATCCCCATCCTCGCCGCCGGGATTCAACCTGCGCTTAACATCCTGGCGACGGGCAGCGCGTCATCATCCGGTATGGTCGCCAAATCGCGTCTGTATAACACGGGCGCGCCATTCGGGGAACGCCTCGAGTCAATCCTCAACGCATTTGGGCGCATGTGGGTTGAATTATTCACCGGGCATAGCCCCGATTTTGGCACATTCAC
>JAFGJA010000237.1 GCA_016929355.1 Anaerolineae bacterium
GTATCTGGTGCGGGTCGCCTGGGATGACATTACATTGGTTTATTCACTCTTTGCGCTGGTTTTGTTTAGTGTCACTGTGTTGACGACGACCATGCTCAGTCGCCAACACGTCTCGACGCTGGTCAAACTAGGCGATGTATAGGGGTATATATGATGAAAACTCGTACTATCACCGGAATCATGCTGCTTGTTTTAGCCCTGATCGTCACCGCTTGTTCTTCCGAGAACAGCCCCAGTCTACCGGGAGGCGATACCGCCGCCCATGCCCAGGCTGCGCCCACCTCGACGCCCGCCCCAACGGCTGAAATCGCGGCGCGCCCCACCTATACGGTGGAACGTGGCACAGTTGAAGATGTTTTTAGCTTCACCGGGCGCTGGCAGCCCCGCGATCAGATGTCGCTCACCTTCCCCATCAATGGCACGATACGACAAGTCAATGTCCAGCGCGGTGATGCCGTCAGCGCGGGTGATCTGCTGGCCGATTACGACATCAGCGATCTGGAAAACCAGTTGGCGAGCACACAAATCAGCCTGGAAACAGCGCAGTCGAGTATCAGCAGCAGCGCCACCGGCAACGTGGAAACCGTAGAAAACGCACAGATTTCGCTGGCAAATGCGCGTATCTCGCTCGAAAACACGAAAAACAGCAGCCCCTGGACCAACGTTGCGTCAGCCAAAATAAGCCTGGAAAACGCGGAACGGTCACTGGCAGACGCCGAACGCGACTACCGCGAAGCGCTCAGTCACCCAGAAGAATCGGCTTCAAGTGTCGATAACGCTTACCAGCAACTACTCAGTGCGCAAAGCTCACTTAAATCAGCGCAAATCAGCTATTTCTCAGCCGCGCAAAGTTTCAACAACTATCAATACACGGTCCAGCAGGCGGAAAACTCAGTGATTCAGGCGGAACTCACTTTACAGCGCGCCATTGATGCGGCAGCCGGTGGAGTCGGCGATGAAACGGTGCGGTCTACGCAGTTGAACATCGATCAGATCGAAAAAAATATTGCCGACTCGTCACTCTATGCGCCGATTGATGGCGTGATCCTCGAAGTATCAATCTCGCCCGGTGATTCGGTAGCCGCTTACGACACGGTGATCGTGATCGGGCTGCCGGAACCCAAAGAAGTGATCGCCAGTCTTGCGCTGGCCGATGCCAACCGGCTCAGTGTGGGTATGACCGGCAAGTGCCAGATCGTCAACCAGCCAGATACCGCCGTTGGCTGTGCGATCCGCAGTATTCCCCTCAGCAGCCGCGATGCAGATCAAACAACGCGCGTCGCTGCTGGTCTGGAAAATGTGACGGAAAACCAATTGGTCGAAGTGGAAATGGCCCTGGAAGTACGCGAAAACGTCCTCTGGTTGCCGCCCAGTGTGATCCGCACGTTCCAGAATCGAACATTTGTCGTATTAGATACCGCCGATGGTCTGCGCACAGTCGATGTTGTCCTGGGCCTACAAACGGATGAACGGGTAGAAATCACCAGTGGCGTGAACGAAGGCGATCTGGTGGTTGCCCCATAACGGTTTTGATAGAGGATAAAACACATGGCTTCCCAAAACGGCAGCGCAAAACCCTATATCAACTGCAAAAGCGTCGTGAAAGCCTATTCGGTAAGCGATCACGAGATTGTAGCTCTCCGTGGGATCGACTTCACCATGCAGCGCGGCGAAATGGTCGCTATCGTCGGGCCGAGCGGCGCAGGTAAAAGTTCATTGTTGAATTTGCTCGGCGGGCTGGATACGCCCACCGCCGGACAACTCACGGTAGGCGAAACGAATCTGATCGATCTCAAGGGGCGCGCGTTAGCCGATTACCGCTTGCATCAGGTTGGCTTTGTGTGGCAGCAAGTCGGGCGCAATCTGCTGTACCATCGCACGGTCCTGCATAACGTCACCCTACCGATGATGATGGTTGGAATCGGCGTATTTCAGCGCCGCAAACGCGCCAAAGAACTTTTAGAAGCAGTGGACATTGCCGACCAAGCACACAAACGTCCCTCACAGCTTTCCGGCGGGCAGCAGCAGCGCGTCGCCATTGCGGTGGCTCTGGCAAATAATCCCGATCTGTTGCTGGCTGATGAGCCAACCGGCGCATTGGATCGAAACAGCGCCGAACAGGTCATGGAACTCATCACCAATCTACGCGAACAGTACGGGCTAACCATTTTGATGGTGACGCATGATATGGACATGGCCGCTCGCTTTGCAGATCGCACATTAACGCTGCGCGATGGTGCATTAGGCCAGGATTTGACGGAATCGGCTACCGAAACCCCGCCTAAACTCGATAAGGAGGGACGGATTCAACTCCCGGTGGCAGTGCGCTCACAGTTAGAAGATGCGGCACGGGTCGCGGTGGAAATCCGGCCCGAAGGCATACTGCTGCGCCCCGAACAAGACCTCGCCGACGATACCGACGCGATTTTGCAGGATATACTGCCCCGCAACGGCCATAGCAAAAAACAAAAACGATGGTTCCGGCGTAATGGGCAAGAGAAACAACAGGAGGCGCGTCAATGAAAAATGAACTGAGCGTCCAGGTGCGCAGCGTTGAGCGCAATTTCGGCAATGTGCGCGTGCTGCGTGGCCTTGATCTGGATGTCCGTGTGGGCGAATTGGTCGCGCTGTATGGCCCATCGGGTAGCGGCAAAACAACACTCATCAACCTGATCGGCGCATTGGATAAACCCAATGCGGGCCAGATCACAGTCATGGATCAGAACATCGTGAAAATGAATGATCGCCGCCGCGCCAAACTGCGCCGCAAGCAGATCGGGTTCATCTTTCAAAGCGCCACCCTACTACCGACATATTCCGCGCTGGAAAATATCGATCTCGCCCTGCGGCTGCCAGGACTCGGTTATTTTGAGCGCCGCCGCCGTGCCAAAGCAGCCCTTGCCGCCGTTGGGCTTAGTCCCTGGGCGGATCACATGCCCGAAGAATTAAGCGGTGGGCAGCGCCAACGGGTAGCGATTGCGCGCGCTTTGGCGCTGCAATCACGCCTGATACTGGCCGATGAACCCTCAAGTGGACTGGACACCGCCACCATCAAACGCATTCTGGCGCTGTTTCGGGGCATTGCCGAAGCCGAAAATACAACCTTTTTGATCGTCAGCCACGATCCGTTGGTCGTGGATTTTGTCGACACTGTTTATGATTTGCTGGATGGCAAAATCATCCGGCGCAACATTACCCCCAAACTTGAAACCACTGAATCCCAACCGGAGGATGAATTATGTTTAGAGCAGCCGGAAAATTAACGCTGGCGACGGTGCTGGTGATCGGGTCGATGATTGTTGGTGCGCTGTTTTCATATCAGGAAAGCCATCCCACCAGCGATGATCTGTCATTGGCCCAGGATCAAGATAGCTCGGCAACACCGACCCCATCACCAACCGCCACCGAAACGATTCCGTCATATACGCCTTTGCCATCGCTCACGCCATCGCCAACGCTCAAACCAGCGCCAACCTTTGAACCACCGACAGCGACTCCCACTGCCACCCAGATTCCGAGCCAGACACCGACGCCAACCACCGATATTAGTGTCTCCATTCCGGGATTGAACGGAGCCGAAACACCGACGCCGACCACGACGCCCGGCTGCGCGCCGCGTGAGGATTGGAAACTGACTTATACCGTTCAATTTGAAGATACACTGTCGGGTATTGCCTCGTTATACGGCACATGGGTTGATGAATTGGTTGAAGGCAACTGCATCACCGACAAAAACATGATCGTCGTGGGGCAAGTGCTGCGCGTACCGGGTGATGCTCAACCCGTTGTCCCGGAATATGAATGTCTGGCCTGGGAAGTGTTGACACCCTTCAACGGCACAACCACCGTGCCCACTACCGGATCACTGACCTTCAACTGGCGTGGTCCAATTTCCCCCAAATACCTGATCCGTATTTACCGGCCTGATGACACGGTATATGAACAACTGGTCGAACTGCGCGTGAATGATACGGTAGATATTCAGGACAATCTGGCGCAGGGCGGCACATATACCTGGTACGTCTATCCACTTGACGAAAACTTCATCCAGATTCCCTGTTTAGAAGGTGGTCCCTGGGTCTTCTCCAAAGCGGAGTCACCGACCCAGCCATAAACCTAAGGTAAAATGAGGTTAAGCCTGATGTTGTTAGCGCGGAGTATGTGCCATGATCACCGCAGTCAATCGTGAACGCACGTTAGCCAATCCCTACTCGATTCGGTGGCGCTTATTGCTAACCTATGCCGGCATCGCGTTGCTAGCGGCGGTGGCGCTCGGCGGGCTGTTACTGTTTACGCTGCGCAATTACTACGATCAACGTGAGCGCGAGTATATGAACGTCAGCGCGGAAGTGATCTCGCCCAGCGTCGAACAAATGCTGCTTGATAAAGCGCCCGAAGAAACCTTGCAATCGGCGACCAATATCCTTGCATTTGTGGCGCTGGCGCGCGTGCGCCTGTTGACTGTCGATCATGCCGTGATTGCCGATTCAGGTCCGATTGATGCAGAAAACACCATCAACATGGAATATCGCCGACCACAGGGCGCTACTTCATCTGACGCCTATGTTGATGAAGTAGCCCGACCAGACAATGAGCCAGGCGCACCTAAATGGCTGATCTTAGATGAATCCGAAACCGAATATGAAACCTATCTGAGCATCCGGCGCAAAGATTTTCCAGACCCAGATCGTGATCCGGCGCGGCAGTTCCCCATGTGGACCCGGCGTGACGCGCTGGATCAACTCTTAACGGGAGAAGCCACAACGGAATCGCACACAGATATTGTGGTTACGATGCCGCTCTTCAACCGTCAAACTAATGAGATCATCGGCTACCTGGAAGTATCGGAAGGGCCAACCTTTGGCACTGAGATTGTGCGGGATGTAGCCGAAAAAGCAGTGGTGGCCGGCGTGATTGCCGTCCTGCTGGCGGCTGTGGTGGGCTGGTTCACCAGCAGTCATATCAGCCAGCCCGTTCTAGCGTTATCAGAAACTACGGCACGGATGGCTGAAGGTGATCTATCCGTGCGAGCAAATATGGATCGGTGGGATGAACTCGGTTTGTTGGCGCATACGTTCAATATCATGGCGGAACAAGTTGAAAATACTGTACTCACGCTCAAACGGTTTGTGGCTGATGCCGCCCACGAAATCAACACTCCGATCACAGCCCTGCGCACGAATCTTGAACTGGCGGCGACCAGCGATAACCCGGACGAGTTTCGCGCCGATATTGCTCATGCCCAAACCGAACTTACCCGGCTTGAAATGCTCACGCATGGGCTGCTCACCTTAGCGCGTATCGAGGCCCGCACGACTGGCTCGCCAACAACCGATAAACGAGTGTTTGAGTTAACGGCGCTCATGCGCCAGATGCATGAACGCTATGCCTCGCGTGCGGAACAAGCCAATATCACCCTGGAACTGGAAATGCCACCTGACACCATTGCGATTGAAGCGGACGAAGCGTTGATTATGCACGTACTTGAAAACCTGCTCGACAATGCGTTCAAATTTACGCCTGAAAATGGCACAATCACGCTCGGCCTACAGACAATAGAAGATCAGGTGCGGCTGTGGGTCACTGACACCGGAATCGGCATTCCCGCCGATGATGTACCCAAGCTGTTCAGCCGCTTTTACCGGGCCAGTAATGCCTCAGCCTACCCTGGTAACGGGTTAGGGCTAGTTATCACAAAAGCCATTGTCGAAAAACATGGGGGTACGATCACCGTTGCGAGTACCGCCACCGGCCTGGAAAAGAGCGCCGCACACCGTACACGTTTTGAGGTACTATTACCATATCGAGGGGCAACATGACAGGGTTTCACACCATCTTGCTAATCGAGGATGATCCCGGCATTGCGAGTGGTTTGCAAACCGGGTTGGGACGCGAAGGGTATAACACAACCTGGAAATCAGATGGCACGAGCGGCGTGAACTATGCCCGCGATCATGCACCCCATTTGATCGTTTTGGATGTGCGCTTACCTGATGGGTCTGGTTTTGACTTTTGTCGCCAGATGCGCCAATTGGGAATTCACCAGCCGATCATTATGCTGACCGTGCGTTCCGATGAAATGGACAAAATCATCGGCCTGGAAATGGGCGCAGATGACTACATGACCAAACCATTTAGCTTACGCGAACTCCTTTCGCGCGTGCGCGCCCAACTGCGCCGCGCTTATGGTGAATATGCGCTGAGTGAGGGTGATCTCCTGTATGCGGGCGATCTGATAATTGATCGAGGGCGTGGGCAAGTGCTGCGCGGCGATTATGATCTGAACCTCACGCCTACCGAACTGCGCCTATTGACCTATCTCGCGCAGCATCCGAATCAGGTTCTCAGCCGAGGCCAAATTCTCGATGCCGTATGGGGCTACGACAATTCGCCGGAAACTGAGCAGGTCGTGACCGTCAACATTCGCCGTCTACGCGAAAAAGTAGAACTGGAACCCGGCGATCCAGAGTTAATTCGTACCGTACCGGGCGTCGGTTACAAATTGGCGACGTGAAAAACTTCAACGCACGCCATGAACGAGTAAGCCACCTTTGAAACGCGGTGATGCTATGATAGGATCACCGCGTTTTCTGTTTGAGTTTATTTCATACAATGTTTGGGAAGAAGGGTTAAGGGTTATGACTACCTATAACTATGGCGTGCTTGGCGCTGGGCGGCAGGGCGTGGCAACCGCCTATGATATGATCATGCATGGCGGCGGAGCAAGCGTCTTGCTGGCAGATTATAATGCAAATGTGGCAAAGAATGCTGCCGCACGCATCAACCAACTGGTCGGCCAACAGGTTGCCACCTGGCAGCAGGTCGATGCCAGCGATACGGACGCGATCACTGCCGCGATTGAAGGACTCGACGTGTTCCTGTGCGGGACACCATTCGGCTATATCCCCAATGCCACCACAGCCGCACTCCGAGCCGGGGTGAGCATGGTCGATTATGGCGGGCATACGCCCACCGTCCTCGAACAACTCAAGCGTGACGCCGAAGCCAAAGCACGCGGCATCGCCATTGTACCCGATTGCGGCATGGGTCCGGGCATGAATAACACATTGGGTACATACGCCGTGGAATTACTCGAAGCCGAGGGTTTGACGCCGCGCGATGTGTTTTTGTGGGATGGTGGCATCCCGCAAAACCCGATCCCGCCCTGGAACTATCAATGCGCCTTCAATCTCAACGGCCTGACCAACGAGTATTACGGCGAAGTGGCCGTTTTGCGCGATGGCAAACGCCAGATGATCGGCGCATTCGAGGAACTAGAGCCGATTTCGTTCGAGGGCGTTGGTGATCTGGAAGCGTTTACCACCACTGGCGGAACCAGTACCGCGCCGTATACGTTTGAGGGCAAATTGCAGACGTATCTGAACAAAACATGCCGTTGGCCGGGGCATTTTGCGCAGTTCAAAGCGTACCAACTACTTGGCCTGTTCGAACTCGATCCGGTAGAGGTGAACGGGCGCACCATTGTGCCGCGCGACGTGTTCCACGCCCTGTTGGAACCGCACATCACCGCGCCGCTCATCAAAGACATTTGTGTGTTACGCGCGCAAGGTATCGGCGTGGACGCGAGCGCGGCAACTCGCAGCGTGATCATTGATATAGTGGATCGCTACGACGAAACCACCGGCTTCACCGCAATGGAACGCATTACCGGCTGGCACGCCGCGATCATGGCTGAATTCATCGCGCGCGGCACGGTCACGCCCGGCGCTTGGCCGATGGAACAGGCCGTTGCTGCGACTACGTTCATGGAAGAAGTCCGTGAACGTGGTTTTGCGGTCACGGTACGTTGGGATTAACATTGCACCCAACCCCAAGCCGGATTATGATACAGTAAACCAATCGTTTGAGAACCGTAATATGCCAATTGTTGATCGACCTGATGGCTCACTCTACTATGCCGAATCCAAAGCGAGCGCTTCAAGTTACCCGCCGCTTATTTTGATTCATGGCGCGGGAGCCTCGCGTTTGGATTGGCCGCCCGACCTACGCCGCCTGCCCGGAATTCGCGTGATCACGCTTGACCTACCGGGACATGGTAAATCCACCGGGCCGAGTCGCACCGATTTAGAAACATACGCGGCTGATGTATGCGCCCTGCTTGATGCGTTGCAGATCGAGCGCGCGATCATCGCCGGGCACAGCATGGGCGGCGGGGTTGCACAGCAGATCGCGCTCACCGACCCGCATCGTGTTGCGGGATTGATCCTGTTAGGGACAAGCAGCAAATTACCCGTCGCACCGGGCCTCACGCAGCGCATCATGGCGGATACAGAGGCAGCGATTGAGTGGTTGATCGCGGCGGCCTGGGGAAAAAATGTACCCGATGCAGTCAAAGACCTCGGACGCCAACGCCTGAGCGCGACCCCATCGGCTGTCATGCGCGACGATTACATCGCCTGCCAGAGCTTCGATGTGCGCGAGCAATTAAGCCAAATCACGGTCCCCACGCTCGTGATCGCCGCCCGTGAGGATCAAATGCTCAGACTCGCCTTTAGCGCAACATTAGCCGAACGCATCCCCAATGCGACATTAATGATCATTGAAAACGCGGGGCACATGTTCCCGCTCGAACAAAGTCAAGCCGTCGCCCATATCATAGCAGAGTGGCTATCGGAGAACCTATGATTCGTCGTGCTTTAGGTTGGGTTATCAATCGGGCCGTGTTCAATACCATCTGGCGTTTTGGCGGCGAACGCGCCATGAATTCGGCTTTAGGGGCTGCCGCCGATGTGGTTCCCAAAACCACGCAGCGCTCCCACCGGCAGATATTCAACGTGACCGCGCCTCCCACGATCTATGTGCGGGGTAGTCATTGCAATGTCACCATCCAACACCACGCCGATCCCAAAGTGATCCTGGATGTGAATCTGCACCGCGCCTTTGGTGTGGAACTGGTCGCAGAACAGGACGATGCGGGCATCTATATCGTGGCGAAACGTAAAGCAGTGGTCGGCAAAGTCACCCGCGCCGATCTCACCCTGACGATTCCGTCCGACAGTCATTTAGCTTTACATCTCACGCCCGGCGAAGTCACTTTTACCGGTATTGATGGCATGATCGAATTGCCAACCAACCACATTTTTACGTCGTGATAGACAGTTTATTTTAACCCGTTCAGGAGCTAAACTATGCCCCTCCGTTTTGAAAAACTGAACCAACTCACCGAAACACTGCGCAGCTATATCTACCGCGATCCGATCCCTCTGGCAACGTGGCAGCTTTGCGACAATCTCCCCTATGGAACACCGCAGCCCGCCGCCAGCGATCCCCAGTGGCGCGATCATCAGGCGGGCGATCTGTGGGGCAGCCAACTCACCTGGGCCTGGCTGCAAACTCGCACTACGATCCCTGACACCTTTGCCGGTAAACCTGTCGCGCTGCATCTTGACATGGATTTGCAGTTCACCCAACCCGGTGGCCGCCTCTTGACCACGCCGGAAGCTCTGGTCACGGTTGAGGGCGTCAACATGATTCCCCAGGTGATCAACGTTATTCATCCCGAAATTTTGCTCGCAGAACAGGCTCCCCCCAGCGACATTACGGTAACATTGCAATGTTTTACCGGCGTCACGTTAGGCACTGATCTGCGGCTGCGCTTCACCTACGCTGATCTGGTCTGGATTGACCGCGAGATCGAAGCGCTGTATTGGGATGCGCGCACGCTGTTGGATACCATCGCGGCCTTGCCGAAAAATACGCCGGAACACGGACGCTATCTTCGCGCGCTGGATGAAGCATTCCACCAGATTAACTGGCTCAACCCGCCGGATGAGGCATTTTGCGCCAGTGCGCGCGCGGCCCGCGCTGAGTTGCAGGAGCGCGTCTTTAGCCAACCCCTTGACTGTGAAAATTTCGCACCGCGCCCGGTGGTTCACGCGATGGGGCACGCCCATATCGATGTAGCGTGGCTGTGGCCGTTGCGCGTCACGCGCGGCAAAGCACAGCGCACCTTCACCACTGCGCTCGCTCTAATGGAGCAATTCCCGGCATACACCTTCACCCAAACGCAGCCTCACCTGTACAAGATGGTACAGGAAGACGATCCCGAACTGTTCGAGCGCGTCAAAAAGGGGATTCAAGGGGGGCGCTGGAACGCCACTGGCGCGACCTGGGTTGAACCGGACACCAATATGCCCAACGGCGAATCGCTGGTGCGCCAATTCCTCTATGGAATGCGCTATTTCCAGCAGCAGCTTGGGGTGCGCCCCGAAGTGTTATGGCTGCCGGATGTTTTCGGCTACAGCGCCGCCCTGCCGCAGATCATGAAGTTGGCCGGGATCGATTACTTCTTCACAACCAAACTCAGTTGGAACCAATACGCCAAAATGCCTTACGATACCTTCTGGTGGGAAGGCATTGATGGCACGCGCATACTCTCTCAACTGGCAACAACGAGCGACGGCTTCCGCACGCCCCCACTCAAAGCAGAACGCGCAACGTATAACGCTAAAATGACCCCCTCGGAAATGGTTGATACGTGGGATCGCTACCAGCAGAAAGATGCTAACCACCACCTGATCGTATCCTATGGCATGGGTGATGGCGGCGGCGGCCCCAATCGTGATATGATCGAACGCCGCGCCCGCATGGAAAATCTGGCAGGTCTGCCGCAGGTCTGGCACAGCACCGCCGAGGACTTCTTCCACGCGCTCGCCGAAACCGTCCCGGACGACCTGCCCTATTGGGTCGGGGAATTGTATTTCCAACTGCACCGGGGCACATATACAACCCAGGCGCGCACCAAACGCAATAATCGCAAAACCGAAGTCGTCCTGCACGATGCCGAAGCGCTCGCCGCGATAGCCTACCTTCTCAAAACGGACTATCCGCATGAGGCGTTTAGTGCGGCCTGGGAAACGGTGCTGCTCAACCAATTCCACGATATTCTACCGGGCAGCAGCATTTCATTGGTCTATGAAGACGCCGACAAAGACTATGCCGCCGCGCAGCAGCACGCCGAAAACGCCATTGATGCGTCGTTGGAAGTGATCGCACGCCACATTCGTTACGATGAAGACAGTCAGGGGATCGCCGTGTTTAATACCCTGAGTACGACGCTAGGCGGCTCGGTAGAAGTCACATTGCCGGGTGAAGGGCCAGTTGAAATCGCTGGTCCCACCGGGCGACTTAAACCGTTCCAGTGGATCGATGAAGAAGCGCGACACGCCCTGTTTATCCCGAACTCCATTCCCGCTTACGGCCACAAAGCCTATGCCGTGCGTCCGGCGACTCAGGTAATTTCGGCACAACCGGAAGAATCAGCCGTCACCGCCACCCCCACCCGCCTGGAAAATGGGTCGCTGCGCGCCGAATTTGACGCGAAAGGCAACCTGACCCGCGTATATGACATGGAAAATCTGCGCGACGTGCTGCAACCGGGCACGATTGGCAACCAACTGTGGGCCTATGTAGATCGCCCGCATATGTGGGAAGCCTGGGACGTTGAGATTTACGTCGAGGAACAGGGCTGGCAGCTTGAACCAACCTCGGTGGAACTGATCGAATCCGGCCCCTTGCGCGCCACGCTCCAGGTCACGTACAAATTTAACAAGTCGGAGATTGTGCAGCGCATCAGTCTGTTAGCCGGGCAGCGCACGCTCACCTTTGAAACAGACGTGGATTGGCACGAAAAACACATCCTGCTGCGGACGCATTTCCCGCTCAATGTTCGGGCAATGAACGCGACCTACGAAATTCAGTTTGGCACGGTGGAGCGCCCGACGCACAACAACACTGCCTGGGACATCGCCCAACACGAAGTCCCCGCACAGCAGTGGGCCGATATGTCCGAAGGTGATTATGGCGTGAGTCTGCTCAACGACTGCAAATACGGCTACAGCACGCGGCAAAACGTCCTGACAATGAGCTTGCTTCGCTCCACCACCTACCCCGATCCTACCGCCGACGAGGGCCAGCACACTTTCACTTATGCGCTCTATCCCCATGTGGGGGACTGGCGCACCGGAGGCACGATTGCGAAAGCGCGCCGCTTGAATCACCCCTTACGCACGCAGGAAATCCCCGGCGGCGGCACATGGCTGCCAGTCGTATTTGGACTGGTGCAATGCCAGACGCCCGGCGTAATCATTGATACGATCAAAAAAGCCGAAGACGACGACGCGCTGATTGTGCGCGTTTACGAGGCACACGGCGGGCGCAAAACCGCCTCGCTGATCTTCGCCACGCCGGTTCAAAGCGCCGCCGAAGTGAATCTGCTCGAAGAACCGATCAAGGCAATGGATGTGATGGTCGATACACTACGCTTCAATCTCACCCCTTATCAAATACGATCATTTCGTGTTACACTAGGGGATGTCTTGGAGCATGAATTGGGCTAGCCACCCACTGTTTTGCCACTATCGCACAAGCAGTTAATCAAGACTCCTGGGTCGTATCTTCAGGAGTCTTGTTCGTTGATCACCAAAATTCCAAACACAGGGTTCCGCAAAAGGGGCTTGCCAGCCGAGAGCACTTTATGGTACGCTTCGCCCGTCTTTCACCGATGGGGAATAGTCATTATTGGATGAGCTGTGAGCAAATTAGTCATCGTCGAATCACCAACCAAAGCACGCACCATTGGCGGTTTTTTGCCCAAAGGGTATCGCGTGGAAGCCAGTATGGGCCATATCCGCGATCTGCCGGCATCCGCCAGCGAAATCCCGGCCAAAGTCAAAAACGAAGAGTGGGCACGGTTGGGCGTTAATGTCAACGCCGATTTCGAACCCCTCTACGTCATTCCAAAAGACAAAAAGACGGTTGTCAAGGAACTCAAAGATGCCCTTAAAAACGCGGACGAACTGATCCTGGCAACGGATGAAGATCGTGAAGGGGAAAGTATCGCATGGCATCTGACGCAAGTCCTCAAGCCGCGCGTGCCGATCAAACGCATGATCTTCCACGAGATTACCAAAGAAGCGATCAAAGCCGCCGCCGACAACTGCCGCAATATTGATGATAAGCTGGTCGAGGCGCAAGAAACCCGCCGCATTTTAGATCGTCTGGTCGGCTATACGGTATCTCCCCTGCTGTGGAAGAAAATCGCCCCCGGTCTATCGGCGGGGCGTGTCCAATCCGCCGCCGTGCATTTGTTAGTCCAGCGCGAAATCGAACGTCGCGCGTTCAAATCAGGCGCGTATTGGGACCTCAAAGCGTTGCTTGCCGCCCATAAGGAAACATTCTTCGCCCAACTGATCACGTTAGGCGGTGTGCGGCTCGCCACCGGCAAAGACTTCGATGAATCCACCGGGCGCATTCCTGAAGGAAAACTGGTGGTATTGCTCAACGAAGCTGAAGCCAAAGCGCTTGTTGAGCGGTGGCAAGACGCGGAATGGACGGTTTCGGATGTCAATGAGCGCGATCAAACGCGCGCCCCATCGCCCCCCTTCACGACCTCCACGCTGCAACAGGAAGCCAACCGTAAACTTGGCCTCTCCGCGCGGGATACGATGCGGGTCGCGCAGCGCCTCTACGAAAATGGGCTGATCACCTATATGCGTACCGATTCGGTGCATCTGGCAGACGAGGCGCTCAAAACGATCCGGCAGCGCGTGGCCGATCAATACGGCCAAGAATATCTCAGCCCAACGCCGCGCCAATATACAACGACAGCCAAAGGTGCGCAGGAAGCCCATGAAGCAATCCGCCCCGCCGGGCAGGAAATGCCTACGGCTGATGAACTTAATTTGAGCGGGCAGGAATACGCACTTTACGATTTGATCTGGAAACGCACGATGGCAACGCA